>CAIVPM010000431.1 GCA_903907815.1 uncultured Chitinophagaceae bacterium
CGCAGCTATGTTTTCCGGGGTTAATTGCAGTTGTTGGGTCATTTTCCGAGGGTTTTTATATCTTTTGCCGGATGTTAATGGGTCTTCTGTGGAACTGCATTATTGGTTTTCCGATGCATCGCACAAGATGGATGCTGTGGTACAGAATAAGTGTGAGGCCGAACTATTGAGTGTGATAAAAACTATTGCTACCGAACTGGGTGCTTCTATAAATATAGAAACCGAACCTATAGGAGAGGGGGGCATAAAAAGATGGTTTAATATAGTCAATAAAAGATATGCCCGCAAAAAGCTGGCTACTCCCGATGTAGTAACTGCAGTAGTTACTGCGCTAATGGCTGCTCCGTTGGATACTGCTACTATTGCAGTTGGGGGAAATACTCCTGCAGAAGGTAAGCAGTTGGATACTGATATAGACTACGAACAACTGAACATTACCCTTAAAGAAAAGGAGCTGGATAAGCATACGGTGGTCATGAAACGCAGATCGAATTTTTATCAGCAATTATGGCGTTATCCTAAGCTGGAAAAAGTTTCTTTTATTATTCAGAACGATAAAAAAGTAAATCAGTCACAGGATTATAGCATTGAAAGAAGCCACTTTAGCAAGTATATTCTGAAGACCGATATACTGGAGCCGTTGGAAGTAGATGATGCGGTAATAGAAATAATATCGCCGGTACTGAAGACGGGCAATTACAGATGGCGCGGACTGTACGAAGGTTCGGCAATCATCTTCAGCATGAAATCGAACGAGTTTAAGAACCTGGTTCAAACAGGGGTGATAGAGTTTAAGAACGGTACTTCTATTAAGTGTCAACTGGAAATGAAGCGTAAGATTAATAGTCAGGGTATAGAAGTGATAACCGAGTACAATATATTAGGGGTGAACGAGTACTTTAACAGCGATATACCATCGATACAAACCAAAGAAGGCAAGGCTAAAAAGAAGAAAGCACCAATGGTGATACAGCAGCTGGATTTGTTTGGGTAGAGGCTAATTAGCTAATTAGCTGATGTGCTAATGAATACAAATTCAATTAAGAATTAATAATTAAGAATAAATACATTTCAATATTTCTCATTAATCTCTATGGATATACCTTATCCATTATGCGGTTTTGCAGGTTTTAAGCAAGTGGATGAGCGTTCGTAATGGGTTTTATTTTATACTATTTTTTTAACTATAAAGTTATGCATCCAAACCACCTTATAGCAGTACAATGGTTCAAGGCTTTTAATGAGCATCAGCTAGATAATTTATTATCTCTTTATGATGAAGATGCTGAACATTATAGTCCGAAACTTAAAATACATCAACCAGCAACCAATGGGTTAATAAAAGGCAAAACTGCTTTGAGAACCTGGTGGCAAGATGCATTTGAACGCCTACCACATTTGCATTATAAAGTATTGAATATTATTGCTAATGACGACTTTGTATTTATGGAATACATTCGTCAAACACCTAATGAGCCGGATATGCAAGTAGGCGAGGTGCTGGAAATAGCTCAGGAAAAGATTATAGCATCGAGGGTGTATCATTCATAATAACACAGTCGAATTAAGAATTAAAAATTAATAATTAAGAATAAATACATTGTTTATTAATTTTCGCAGCTAACAGTTTCTGGTTATTTATGGTAGATGTATTAAACAGCTTTAGCTGTTCTCCCTGCACTCTCTTTTTGTATTAAAGTTCGCTGTGCAACTCCGTGTCACTGTGTCTTTGTGGTTCAATGTTCTGTATTACTCACGACTCACGAAGTCCTATCACGATTCACGACTTAGGTTGTAATTCCTTTAAACTTATTAAACGATTTAACCCTTAAACGTTTCGCTACTCACGATTGAATTACTCAAACTATTATCTTTGGCGGCATGGAACAATTATTGCAACAAATAGAATTGTACAAACAGGATATTAGTAGTTATACCGCTGCAACAGCTGCTGAAGTAGAGGCATTTCGTATTAAATATCTTGGCACAAAGGGTCTGGTGAAGGATGTAATGGGGGAGATGAAGAACGTGCCCAACGATCAGAAAAAACAATTCGGTCTTATATTAAATGAGTTTAAACTATTTGCTGAAGACAGATGGAATAGCCTGAAAGAAGCAGTTGATAATGCTGCTGGTGATAGCATAGACGATGCTATAGACCTTACCCTGCCAGGTTCTCCGGTAAATATTGGTACCCGACATCCTTTGAGTATCGTTAGAAACAGGGTAGTAGACATCTTTAAATCATTAGGATTCTCATTGGCTGAAGGTCCGGAGATGGAAGACGACTGGCACAACTTTGGTGCTATGAATCTTCCTGAAAATCATCCGGCACGCGATATGCAGGATACCTTTTATATTTCTCAGAATCCTTCCTGGCTGCTGCGTACACACACGAGTAGTGTGCAGGCAAGGGTGATGGAAACTCAGAAACCTCCTATCAGGGTTATTTGTCCGGGTAGAGTATACCGCAACGAAACAATCAGTGCCCGTGCGCATTGCTTCTTCCATCAGGTAGAAGGCCTATATATAGATGAAAACGTAAGCTTTGCCGATCTGAAACAAACGCTATATCACTTTGTGAAAGAGATGTTTGGTAATGATGTGAAGATTCGTTTTCGCCCCTCCTACTTTCCATTTACCGAACCTAGTGCCGAAATGGATATCAGCTGTCTGATCTGCGGTGGCGATGGTTGTAATGTATGTAAACACACTGGCTGGGTAGAGATACTGGGTAGTGGTATGGTGCATCCTAAGGTGCTGGAAAACTTTGGTATAGACCCTAATAAATATACTGGCTTTGCCTTTGGTATGGGTATAGAAAGAATTTGTCAGCTAAAGTATAGGGTGAACGATTTACGTTTATATTCTCAGAACGATTTAAGATTCCTGCAGCAGTTTACGGCAGCTACATAATCATGAATTAAGTATTATAAATTAATAATTAAGAATATGCCTAGTATATTCAATAGAGAGGATTGTCAAGTATATATTAATAGAATTAATGCCATTAATGCTTCTACTAAGCCTTTGTGGGGGAAGATGAATGCAGCTCAGTTAATGGGGCATTGTGCCGTTTCTTTTTACCTTGCTACAGGAGAAGTGAAAATGAAGCGGGTATTTATTGGCTATCTGATTGGTAAGTTAGCTAAGAAAGTAGTTTTTAGTGATAAACCATTTAAGAAAAGCACCCCTACTGCAAAGGAATTTATTATGCCATTGGGTAAAGACTTTGAAGAGGAAAAAGCAAAGTTGATAGCGGCTATGAATGATTTATGCAGCAGAGGACCCGGTGCCATAAAAGCTGGTCCACACCCATTCTTTGGATCGCTTACAATTGCCGAATGGGATGGGCTTATTTGCAAACACCTTAATCACCATCTGGAACAGTTTGGGGTATAGAATAGTGAGAGCGTGAATCGTGAGTCGTGAGGAATACAATAAACAAGAATACTAATTGAATCATTTTGTAGATAAATACAAAGCCTGAAGTCTGACTATGTCTACAAATTCATCATCAAAACAAGCGCTTCAATTTACAAGGCTGCTGCTGCAGTGGAATGATGAATTCAATAGCCGGGAAATGCCCTGGAAGAACGAGAAAGATCCCTACAAAGTATGGCTTAGCGAAGTAATCTTGCAACAGACGAGGGTGGAGCAGGGCTTACCTTATTATACCAAAATTATTCAACAATACCCTACGGTAATGGCACTTGCCAAAGCAAAAGATGAAACTGTTTTTAAGCTTTGGGAAGGCTTGGGTTATTATAGCAGATGTCGCAACTTACTGGCTACAGCAAGAATGGTTGCCAATGAAATGGGCGGCAATTTTCCTACAGAATACAGTGCTTTATTACAACTAAAAGGGGTAGGAGCATATACAGCAGCCGCCATTGCTTCCTTTGCATATAATTTGCCGTATGCTGTAGTGGATGGTAATGTATACAGGGTATTATCCAGAATATTTGATATAGAAATTGCTACCGATAGCAAAGAAGGAAAAGAACTGTTTTCGACACTCGCTCAGAAATTGATTGATAAAGAGCTGCCAGGAAAGTATAATCAGGCCATCATGGACTTTGGGGCAACAGTCTGTAAGCCTGCGCTGCCAAGCTGTAATGTTTGTGCATTAAATACCATCTGTAAAGCCTATAAACATGGTACTGTAAACCTGTTGCCTATTAAAGAAAAACAGCTAAAGAAGAAGCATAGAATCTTTTATTACTTTGTGTTTCAGCATAAGAATCAATTTTTGATTCATCAGCGAACTACAAAAGATATATGGCAGAACCTTCATGAGTTTTACTTATTGGAATCACCAAAGACTATTCATTGGAATACAAATAATATCTCTGAATGGCTGGAGCAACAATTGTCCGTAACAGAAGGATTTGAGATTGAAGATATTTCAGCAGAACTAGTGCAGCAGTTAACCCATCAGAAGATTACCAGTAGGTTTATTAAGATACGTCTGGATAAAATACCTGCAACATTGAGCGCTTACAACTGGATGACCAAAGCAGCAGCAATGAAAGTAGCCTTCCCAAAGCTACTGAACGACTACCTGAATGAGTATGCCATTTTAAAATAATAGGGGTTATCAAGCACATTTGTTACCTGTAAACAGCATCTTAACGTCGTATTTTCCAATTGCTATTCATTATCAGGGTTCATTCCATTACTTTTGCCGCCTATAAAATTGCAGGATGACAGATAAGTTAGAAGCTTTAGAGGCTAGATTTCAACAGATTGGTGTATCGCTTACCAATCCGGAGATTATAAATAATCAAAAAGAGTTTGGTAGATTAAGTAAAGAATACCGCTCTCTGGAAAAGGTTGTTCAACCTTTCCATGAGCTAAGGAAAGTACTGGAAGATTTCAATTTCCTTAAAGAATGCTTTAATGGTCAGGATGATGATATGAAGGAACTGGCTAAAATGGAGTTGCCAGTACTGGAAGCTAAGAAAGACGAACTGGAGAAACTACTGACTAAGTTGCTGATACCCAAAGACCCTCAGGATGATAAGAATGCCATTCTGGAAATCAGAGCTGGAACCGGCGGTGATGAAGCGAGTTTGTTTGCAGGCGATTTATTAGGCATGTACTTAAAGTATTGCAATAAAAAAGGCTGGAAAGTAGCGTTGGTGAGTGAAAGTGAAGGAACTGTAGGGGGTTATAAAGAAGTAATTCTGGAAGTAATAGGGGAAGATGTGTACGGCACCATGAAGTTTGAAAGTGGTGTGCACCGTGTACAAAGAGTTCCAAATACCGAAACACAGGGAAGGGTACATACTTCAGCGGCCACCGTAGCGGTAATACCCGAAGCAGAAGAAGTGGATTTTGAATTGAAGGAAAGTGACGTAAAAATGGAAACTGCGAGGAGTGGAGGAGCCGGCGGACAAAATGTTAACAAAGTAGAAACAAAAGTCTTTTTAACACACGTTCCAACAGGGGTAGTAGTGATGTGTCAGACGGAGAGAAGTCAGCTTGGAAACAGGGAAAAAGCGATGACCATGTTACGTACCAAACTGTATGAAGAGCAGGTAAGAAAACAAGAGGATGAAATAGCCAGAACCCGTAAAACACTAGTAAGTACGGGCGATAGAAGCGCAAAAATAAGAACGTACAACTGGCCTCAGGGTCGTGTAACAGATCACAGAATTGGGTTAACTTCCTACAATCTTGATGCGGTAATAAATGGCGAAATTGAAGAGTTTATTGAAGCATTGCAGATGGCCGAAAATGCCGAAAAAATGCTTAATCAGGATTAGTTTTGAAAGGAATTCTTTTGATTATTTCAAATTAGGTTTTCGCTAACAAATAATAGGCCTATTTTCGTAACCGAATATTTCAGATAAACGCAAATTTGCTTTTGTCTTTCATTATTTAATGTATAAAGAAAATTGATATGCAATTTCTAAAAGGTTTTACTAGTGCACTTTGCTTTATTGCAGCTGCTGGTCTAATTACTTCTTGTAGTAAGGGAGGTTCTTCTTCCTCTAGCTCTAAGTCATCTGTAACTGGATGGAATTACAACGATAAAACTCAAGGTGGTTTTAATGTTGTAAAACCTAAAGATATTAAGACTGCACCAGGATTAGTATTTGTTCAGGGTGGTACTTTTACAATGGGACAAACACAAGAGGATATCATGTCCGATTGGAATAACATTCCTAAGAGAGTAACTGTAAACTCCTTCTTTATAGATAGAACTGAAGTTGCAAACGTACATTATCGTGAGTACCTTAACTGGGTAGAAAATGTATTCAATGATCCTCAACAATACGAAAAAGTAGTAGAAGGTGCTAAGCCTGATACATTGGTTTGGAGAAGCGAACTTGCTTACAACGAGCCTTATGTGGAATATTACTTCCGTCACCCATCATACAACTATTATCCAGTAGTAGGTGTAACCTGGAGACAAGCACATGATTTTTGTGTTTGGAGAACTGACCGTGTAAATGAAAAAGAATTAATTGATAAAGGATACATCAATAAGAACAACGTTAAAACCGAATTCAATGGCGGTGGTCAGGAAAACTTTAATACAAAGAGTTATTTATATGGTGAGTACAGTCCTCAACCAGGTAAAGTAGCTACTTCAAAAAGCAACCCTCTTAAAGATGCTCAAGGCAGACCAAGAAGAAATGTAAAATTTGATGATGGTATTCTTTTTGGAGATTATCGTCTACCTACAGAAGCTGAGTGGGAATATGCTGCTTATGGTACTATTGCTCAAAACCCTCAGGCTAAAGGGAAAAGTGCTAAACGTGGAGAAGAGTTGTTAGCTGACAAACAAATGTTCCCTTGGAAAAATGAAGGATACGATAATTTACGTGCTACAACACATGCTTCTTATCAAGGTGCTTTCTTAGCGAACTTTAAAAGAGGTAATGGAGATAATATGGGAGTTGCAGGTGGTTTGAATGATAACGCTGCTATCCCTGCTGAAATTACCATGTATGCTCCAAACGGTTACGGTCTATTTAATATGGCTGGTAATGTAAGTGAGTGGGTAGGTGATGTTTACAGACCATTATCTAACTTAGAAACTGATGATTTTAACCCTTACAGAGGTAATAAATTCCAGGTGGTTGACAAGAGCAAAGGACAAGGAAATCTTAGAGATAGCTTAGGTAGATTAAGAATGGTATTAGAATCTGATTCTGCTCTTAAGAAACGTAGAAATTACCAACATGCTTATGCTTTAAACTATATGGATGGTGATAGCTTAAGTACTGCAAGTTATGGTTACGGTTTAACTACTTTAATCTCTGATAAATCAAGAGTAATTAAAGGTGGTAGCTGGAACGACAGATCATACTGGTTAAGTCCTGGTACAAGAAGATTCTTAGAAGAAGATCAAAGCAGCAGCACTATTGGTTTCCGTTGCGCTATGACTCACTTTGGAGCTTCTGAAGGTACATCAATGAAAATTAAATCTGGTAACGGATTCCCAACTAGAAAACAAAAGAGATAAGGATAAATAAAAGCGTAATCAGTAATTTATTTTATTGATTTGCAAGCCGTTTCAATTTAAAAATTGAAGCGGCTTTTTTTATTTCTTTTACCTTTGCTGAAATTTAATAGCTTGCAAAAATCTAAACAAAATCTACGACTTCAGTTTATTATCACCATACTGAGTGTAGTACTCTTCCTCGTTAAAATATATGCATATTATGCTACTCATTCCTTAGCGATATTAAGTGATGCTTTGGAGGGTATTGTAAACGTTATTGCTGGTTTCATAGGTTTATATTCATTATATGTAGCTTCTATGCCCAAAGATGCAGAACATCCGTATGGGCATGGGAAAGCAGAGTTTATATCGGCTGCTGCCGAAGGAGCACTCATATTTGCTGCAGGTATATTTGTAGTGTTCGAAACTGTTTCCAATATTTTGCATCATGAGGTATTGCATAGTCTGGATAAAGGTTTATGGATGGTAGGGGCAACCGGTATGATAAATGCATTTGCAGGTTCCATTTGTATTAAGATTGGGAAGAAAAATGATTCACCTGCTTTAAAAGCCAGTGGTAAACATCTGCTGATTGATACCTATTCTACTATCGCCATTATTGCAGGATTAGTATTAATGGTATTTACCAATATACTATGGCTGGATAAGGTAATAGCATTTGCAATGAGTTTTTTTATTTTCTATAACGGATATAAAATAATCAGAGGTTCACTTGCTGGAATTATGGATGAGGCAGATACAGACTTGTTAAACAAATTTGTTGCTTTATTAAACAATGAAAGAACGGAGAACTGGGTTGATTTACATAATTTTAGAATTATAAAATATGGAAGTCAGCTTCATATAGACTGCCATCTTACAGTGGCCTGGTATTTAAATGTTCATGAGGCGCACGATCAGGTAGATGCTATTAAAGAGATCTTTCTGAAGGCCTTTGGTGAATCATTAGAGTTGTTTGTTCATACAGACGGCTGTATGCCTTTTAGTTGTAAAGTATGTTTAATTCAAGGGTGTAAATTTCGTGAACATTCTTTTGAACACAAGATAGAATGGACTTTAGAAAACATTATTTCAAATAAAAAACATAATGATGGTAATGGGTAGGGGGCTTGAGGAATATAGGGAGATAGGAGTTAGAATATAGGAGACAGGAGACAGAAGAATACATTTCTTTAGAGAGGCTTGATAATACAAGGACGTATAAGTATAATAATAAAGAACGGTCGACTTATTTAAGTCGACCGTTCTTTATGTGGAAGTTTATACAAGTACTATAACATTGCTGTAATAGCATTGTACAATTCATCTTTTGTAATAGGTAAACCTGCTACTTTATTAAATCCTTTAGCATCAACAAGATATTGATCGCGGATAATTTTTATTAATTGACCATTATTGATTTCTGGAATTAATACTTTATCAAAGTTCTTCAGGATTTCGCCTAAGTTTTTAGGGAAAGGACGGATATATCGTAAGTGCGCATGACTTACAGAATGACCTTCTTTTTGTAATTGTAGAACAGTTCCTTTAATAGAACCATAAGTAGAACCCCATCCAAGAACTAATACCTTTCCTTTTTCGGCACCACTATCAATAGTTTGTAAAGGAATATTATTAGCAATCATATCCACCTTTGCCTGACGAATATTGGTCATAAGCTGGTGGTTATCTGGGTCATAACTAATAGCACCTGTCAGATCTTGTTTTTCCAATCCCCCAATTCTATGTTCAAGACCTTTAGTACCAGGAATAGCCCAAGGACGAACTAAGTTAGCGTCTCTTCTATATGGCTGGTATTTAGGTTCATCTTCTGCTAATTCTGTTTTAAATTTAACCTCTATTGATGGCAGGTCCGCTTCTTTAGGGAACAGCCATGGTTCAGCACCGTTTGCTATATAACCATCACTCAACAAGATAACCGGAGTCATGTGTTGAACAGCAATTCTGGCAGCTTCAAAAGCAACATCAAAACAATCGCTAGGAGTAGATGAAGCTATAACAGGCATTGGGCATTCTCCATTTCTACCATAATAAGCCTGCATTAAATCGCTCTGCTCTGTTTTGGTAGGTAAACCAGTTGATGGTCCACCACGTTGAATGTTTACTATCACTAAAGGTATCTCCAGCATTACTGCTAATCCCATTGCTTCGGCTTTAAGCGCCATACCTGGGCCCGATGTAGTAGTTACACCTAATGAGCCACCATAACTAGCACCAATTGCTGAAGTAATTGCGGCTATTTCATCTTCGGCCTGGAATGTTTTTACACCAAAAGTTTTGTATTTACTTAATTCATGCAGAATATCTGTAGCAGGTGTAATAGGATATGAACCTAAAAATAAAGGAAGGTTACTTTTTACACTTGCAGCAATTAAACCATAAGCAAGTGACTGATTCCCCATTACACTTCTGTATTTACCAGCAGGTAATTTTGCTTTTTCTACTGTATATCTAGCACTAAATGTTTCGGTAGTTTCCCCGTAATTATAACCAGCTTGTAATACTTTAATATTACTTTGCAATATGACTGGTTTCTTTGAGAACTTATCGGTAAGGAAATTAATTGTATTATCCAGATCACGGTTGTACATCCAGTATATAAAACCAAGAACAAACATATTCTTCGCTCTATCTCTTTCTTTAACTCCAAGTTCAGGGAAGTCTTTTAGTGATTCTCTGGTAAGTTTAGTAACATCAATTTTAATAACTTCAAAAGCGTCAATACTTCCATCTTCTAATGGGTTTACGCCATCGGCATAACCAGCAAGACGTAAGTTTTTTGAATCGAAGCCTTCTAAGTTTACAATGATTTTACCATCTTTTTTTAATGTTTTAAGATTCACCTTTAGTGCAGCTGCATTCATGGCAACCAATACATCGCAATGATCGCCAGGGGTGAACACTTTATTAGAAGAGAAGTGAACCTGAAATCCACTTACACCTGCAACGGTACCTAAAGGGGCACGAATTTCTGCAGGAAAATCTGGGAAGGTAGCTAGGTCAATACCCAATAATGCAGTATTGTTTGTGAATTGTTGTCCGGTTAATTGCATACCATCACCACTATCACCTGCAAATTTTATTACTACATCTTGTAATAGTTCTTCTTTAACAAACATATCGTTTAATATTTTATAATGGGCGGCAAGGTAATGAAATACCAATAAATATTTACATGATAAATATCAGTTGATGAATTTATTTACTAAAATGCCATTCCGTAAACGTTTTCGTAGCGTACTTTAATAAATCCTTATGAAGAAAATGGCAATAGGAGAGACTTTAATTAGAGTTTTATTTGTAAAGATATAGTCTCAAAATCTTGAATTAATTAACTACTACCATACTATCTGATTAGATGTGCCTATAAAGCGGTGCCTTTATTTTGTGGCACAAAAAATTTGGCACCAATTGAGAAAACTTTTATATTTACCCCATTCAAACCATATTGCCGTGAATATTATAAAAAACTTTAGAGAACAGCTAGGGTTGTCGCAACAAGACCTTGCTACTTATTTATGCATTTCAAAAAGTCAGATTTCTATGGTAGAATCTGGATTGAGAGATATGCCCACCCCTGCACTAGTTAAACTTGCTTTTTTTGAACAAGCTTCTCTTATACCTATCGAAAATAAACAGCAAGTAAATGCAATTAATCTAGTTAAGCATTTAGCGTTATGTACCAAGAAAATGATGCTGTTAGAAAAGAAACAAAATACGATGAAAAACAATTATAGTAGGGGTATTAGATTGCTACAGGCCGTAAGTAAATGTTTAAATGATTTGCCTACTAAAGATAGCAAGCAGGATAAACTGTGGCTTTCTTCTAAGGAGAAATTAGCAAATAAAATTATTAATGATAATAGTCTTGCCGCACAAAAGCTGTTGAATATTCAAATTAAAGTAATTCAGTATGAAATAAAGCTGGCTATGGATAATAAATAAAGATTTTCTTATTATTTTCTACTTCAATCAATTCGGGACGTATAGACTGTTTCCCTTAAATCAAATTGCTTATAATTTGAAAGGCGATTTATCTGTTTATTTGCAGCATTAAAATTTTATTACTGAATACAGTATGAATATTTAATATCATTCATTTTTAATAAAAGTATTATGATCATAGAAGAAAGTAAAAGACTGTTCGAGCGTGCTCAACATGCAATACCTGGTGGCGTGAATTCTCCTGTAAGAGCTTTTAAAAGCGTAGGAGGAACACCTATTTTTATAAGTAAAGCTAAGGGGGCATATTTATATGATGTAGATGGTAATAAATATATCGATTTTATAGCATCATGGGGTC
>CAIVPM010000432.1 GCA_903907815.1 uncultured Chitinophagaceae bacterium
CTTTATAAACATATTAAATCAACAATTTGATAACGTTAGCTTAACCTAAGTAATTAGTTCCAAAAATTTATATGTTTCGTTAATAACCCTAAAAGCACTCTTTTTATTCTATTTATTTTCACATTTATAATAATAGAATTCCTGTTTATACACATCTATACACAGTTTCTAAACATTCCATATACAACCGTTACTGGTATTGCGTTTGGAGCCTGTTACACTCGATAAAACATTGGTTTTATTCAGCACTCTTAATAAACCAATAAAAGCCATTATTATAGCTTCTTTATATGCTATAATAGATTTACCAGGTATTTCTATTTTTATATCCTCATAAATATAATTGCGCATTCTTTCTAGCAGATAAACATTTAAAGCTCCTCCTCCTGTACACAATACTTTATTGATTATATTCTTCTGTTGATGATTATTAATAACATTAGCTACCTGAATGGCTATATGTTCTGTATAAGTATGTAAAGCATCTTCTGTACTAATATTATAAGAGTTTATTATAGTTAGAATAAATTCTGTGCCAAAATTATTATTCAGTGTCTTTGGATAAGATTGTTGATAATAGGGTACATCATTTAACTGTTTTAGAAGTTCTTTATTAATAACTCCGTTTCTTGCTATTAATCCATCTTTATCAAAAGGTTGATTCAGTTTATTAGATAGTAAGTTTAATACTCTATTAGCTGCACATATATCATATGCTATTATTTCCTTTTTATTAATAGGTACCGATATGTTAGCTATACCACCAATATTTAAATACATAGTATACCCTGGCCATAAAATTTGTTCACCTATTGGAACTATAGGAGCTCCTTGTCCTCCCATTGCTACATCAGCTATTCTTAAGTCTGTAATGGTAGTACAATTAGTAATGGCCGAAATAGTAGCACCACAACCTATCTGACTGGTAAATCCTTTTGTTGGTTCATGAAATATAGTATGACCATGGCTTCCAATTAGTAATTCCTTTTTGGATATTTTATACTTAGTTATAAAGTCATTTACACATTCACCAATATACTTACCTAATTCATGATGAGCCAGTTGATATTCAAAAGCAGTTGCTTTATGTAAATTACTCAACCTTTCTTCCCATTCCTTACTATATGGATAACAGTCCGATTCTATTATTACCTGTTTCCACTCTTTAATTTCATGGTAAAATTCTACGTTTACTATATCAATACCATCCAGACTACTACCGCTCATTATTCCTATAGTATTGTATCTCATAAGTAACGTAATGGTAAATGTTTACAAAATAGATTTACAATATTATACTTTCTGCCGCCAAAAATTTATTTTTGCTTTTACTATGATTATTAATTTAAGCGAAAGACACAGTTTAGTAAGTAACTGGATAGCAGAAATCCGTGATGTAAATATTCAAACGGACAGATTAAGATTCAGAAGAAATCTCGAACGTTTAGGGGAAATAGCTGCTTATGAAATAAGTAAGAGATTACCTACCAAAGAGGTTGAAACGCAGACCCCACTTGGAATTCATAATAGTAAAGTAATAGCAGAACAACCTGTACTTGCTACGGTATTAAGAGCGGGCTTACCATTACACAATGGTATGTTGAACTATCTGGATAAAGCAGATAATGCTTTTATTTCTGCCTATAGAAAACATCATCGTGATGGTTCTTTCGAGATTAGTTTAGACTCTATGAGTTGTCCATCATTAAACGATAGAATTGTTATTATCAGCGATCCAATGCTTGCAACAGGTTCTTCTCTGGTAAAAACAATTATGTACATGAAGGAAGAATATACTCCTAAAGAAATACATATTGTATGTGCTATTGCCAGCTCTACTGGTATAGAATGTATTAAAAGAGAATGTGGAAACGATGTAATTATCTGGTGTGGCGATATTGATGAAGAGTTAACCGCTAAAGGTTATATTGTTCCAGGTTTAGGTGACGCAGGTGACCTTGCTTTTGGTTCTAAAATGCAATCATAATGCTAGTTTTCTTTTTAAGATTGCAGTAATCCCCTTGCTGCAATCGTTAAATAAACCTTTAAATGCTGTTTTAAGACAGCGTTTATTTTATATTCGTCTTCTAACTATACAATGAAGAAAGTATTATTTATTATTATTTGTCTATTAGGAGTAAAAGTGATGAATGCACAAGACCCGCATTTTTCACAATTCTTCTCTTCACCTCTTACACTGAATCCAGCTAATACTGGTAAATTCGATGGAGAGATACGTATAGCGGGTAATTATAGAGATCAATGGCCATCTATCAATAATGCTTATACTACACAAACTGTATCAGTAGACTTTAGAATTTTAAAAAATACTATTGGTGCTAACAATATTCTTGGTATGGGTTTTTATGCTTTATCCGATAACAGTTCAAATAATGCTGTAAAGCTTTCCTATTATTCTGGTTCACTTTCTTTTCATAAAGCACTTGATGAAGATGGATTACAACAATTGGGTGTAGGTTTACAAGGAACATTTGCTAACATGTCTATTAACACCAGTGTATTAACTTTTGAAGATCAGTTAACCAATTCTGGCTTTACTGGCAGTACCCACGAGTCATTTAGTGGACAAACTTTATCTTCTCATTATTTTGATGTGAATGCTGGTTTACTATATTCTGGTAGTGATGGAAATAAAACTAATTATTATGTAGGTGCCAGTATGTATCATTTTTCAAAACCTTCACAACACTTTACTACTGGAGATACATATTTTCTAAATCCTAGATTAACCTTTACTGCAGGGGGATCTTTTCCACTATCTGATAATACCAATCTGCATTTAAGTGGTTTACATAATATTCAAGGAGGAGCTTCGGAATCTTTAATAGGAGGAGCTTTGCAGTTAATTGCAAATCCGGATGATACTAAACCTACTAGTTTTTATGTGGGTAGCTGGTATCGTATAGGCGATGCTATTATTCCATATCTGGGGTTAGAATGGAACGATTTTAGAATTGGTGCTTCTTACGATGTTAATAGTTCAACTCTTAAAACTGCTTCTCAGAATAAAGGCGGTATGGAAGTATCTCTAATATGGGCTTATCGTCCCGATCCTGATAAGTCAATTAGATGTCCTAAATTTTAATATATTTCTTTTGTAATAGATGAATGTATCCTAAAGTTTTTTGTTTGTTCAATCATCCATTATCAATTATCCATTATCAATTATCAATTAATTATGGCGTTGCCTTTGGCCCCGGCTATCATTCCAATCTTTTTTTGCTGCGCTGTATTACTCCACTTCAGGGAATATGGGTTAGCGCAGCAAAAAAAGGATTTTCCCTTCTATCCGTAACGCAAATACAAATACATCGTATTTGCGAGCAAAGCGAAGCAATCTGAGTCCATCGGCAGATTTACTTATTCCGTATTCCCATAGGCACGATGCATCGAAACTCCCCTTGATATCCAAGTTATCATTACTACTCCACAAGTTATTAATTCACTTTAGTCAAATTGTTAATATAGGTATACCAAGTTCTTAACCCTCCTACATAAGTTCTTAAGGGTACTCCACAAGTTCTTGCATGCTGTTCACTAATTTCCTCCTACATATTTTCAAATTGTTAATAGGAGTGCCCAAGTTCTTAACCCTCCTTCATAAGTTCTTAAGTGTCCTAAGCAAGTTATTATACCAATTATATTTTAATGTCCGCCCACAATTAATATTAAGTTTTAACGTTTAAGATTCGTACAATAATTTATACAATGCCTGCGTTAAAAAAGATAGAAGTAAAAGAAAGTATTACAGAGTTAAAAGCGTTACAAAA
>CAIVPM010000433.1 GCA_903907815.1 uncultured Chitinophagaceae bacterium
TTTTCGAAAGCTATTTTGCTTAATAATACTTCATAATAAATATTTCGTCTTTAACCTATTTACAAAAGTGAATCTGTCAAAAATTAAACAATTAAGGTTTACATGAACCGATTAAATTAGGCAATAAAAAATTACATTATGAAACAACTTTCCGCTCGCTACTTTTTAATAGTAGTAATTTTCTTTTTAACTTTTGCTTTCAAAACTCAAGCACAAACAGGGCCAGCAAACGATTCTTTGTACATTGTAGGTAGTGCAACTCCAGGAGGGTGGAGCAATCCCATACCTGCTGCAAATATTGCTGCACAGGCTTTTACAACCATCAGCCCAACACAATATAAAATTAGTGTACTACTTGTTGGTGGAAGCGAGTATAAATTTATCTCTCAGAATGGTTCCTGGAGCAACAACTGGGGCATTGCTGTAAAAGATGATCCTACCGAAATAAATGGTGGCCCTTTCACCCCTAATAGCCAGAATATTATGGCACCCGCTTTAACTGCAACTTATACAATAGAAGTAAACTTCGCTACAAATGTTTTTACTGTTACACTGGCTAGTACGCCTAAAGTTATTGTTTCTTCTTTTACACCTACAACTGCTGCAACGGGAGATACAGTAACCATTAAAGGATCAGATTTTACAAGTGCTACCGATGTTAGCTTTGGCGGAACTGTTGCAACTTCTTTTCAAATTATCAACGACAGCACCATAAAAGCAGTGGTAGGTATAGGTGCCAGTGGAAATGTTCAGGTTACTGCTCCAGATGGTCTTGGTATTTTAGCTGGATTCAACTACAACAGTAACACACTTTTCATTGTAGGTTCTGCAACTGCGGGTGGTTGGAGCAACCCAATACCTGCTGCTGATAGTGCTGCTCAACAATTTACTCAAATTAGTCCAACCGAATACAAAATAACAGTTGATTTAATAGGCGGAAATGAATATAAATTTATACCTCAGTATGGCTCCTGGACTTTAAGCTACGGTATTGCTGTAAAAGATGACCCTACTGAAATAAACGGTGGAGCTTTTGTTGCTAACGGTCAAAATATTCTTGCTCCAGCATTAAGTGGTTCTTACATTATCAATGTTAACTTTGCAACAAATACTTTCACCGTTATTCCTACCGTTATTTCAAATTGTAATGTAAATTCCTTTAGTCCATCTGCTGCTGATAGTGGCATTACGGTTACGATACATGGGAATGGTTTTACGGGTGCTACTTCTGTAACCTTTGGTGGTACAGCAGCTGCATCTTATACAGTGGTTAATGATAGTACTATTACAGCTGTTGTAGGCACTGGAAGCAGTGGCAATGTTCAAGTTGTTTCACCAAATGGTACTGGAGCATTAGCTGGATTCACTTTTACTACTCCCCCTACATTTAATACCTTATTTATTGTAGGAGCTGCAACACCAGGTGGTTGGAGCAATCCAATACCAAGTGCGGATAGTGCAGCACAACAATTTACACAAATCAGCCCAACTGAATTCAAAATAACTGTCAATTTGATAGCAAGTAGTGAATATAAATTTATTACTCAGAATGGATCCTGGGCTTTAAGCTACGGTATTGGAATTCAAGACGACCCAACTGCAATATATGGTGGAACAATTGTTACTAATGGACAAAATATTCTTTCGCCTGCTTTAAGTGGCACTTATACCATTGATGTGAATTTTGCTACAAACTCTTTTACTGTTGTAGTTGTTTTACCAGTAGAAATTACTTCTTTCAATGCAGTATCAAACAATAATAATGTAAAAACAGTATGGCAAACTGCTACAGAATTTAATACAGATCATTTCACAGTTCAACAAAGTAAAGAAGGAAACTACTACACTAATATTGGTTCTGTAAAAGCTATTGGCACTGGTAATAACAGTTACCAGTTTACCGATGTTCAACCTTCAAAAGGTAAGAACTACTACCGTTTACAAATCATAGATAACAGTGGCGCTATATATTATGGTAAAGTGGCAATAGTTCAATTTAATGGAAATCATACGATAGTTGTTTATCCAACTATAATTCAAGAAAGTATTGTACACATTCGTATAAATGAAGCTACAGCTGGAAAAGCAACCATTAGGGTTATAGATTTAAACGGAAGAATTTTACAATCTGATGTAGTAGGCATAAACGATGGTTCTAACGCTTTTGCTTATAAATTATCTGTAACTGCAAAAGGAAACTATATTGTAACTGTGGAAACTGCTTCAGATAAGCAAGCATTTAAAGTGCTAGTTGAATAACCTAAAATCTCAATATTTATTAATATAGAAAAGAGGCTGTCTCAAAAGTGAAATTTTGAGGCAGCCTCTTTTCTAATACACCCAGTACGAGTTTATGATATTAAATTTTCAGATAATATTATTGTTAGTCTTATACCAATTATATTTTAATGTCCGCCCACAATTAATATTAAGTTTTAACGTTTAAGATTCGTACAATAATTTATACAATGCCTGCGTTAAAAAAGATAGAAGTAAAAGAAAGTATTACAGAGTTAAAAGCGTTACAAAA
>CAIVPM010000434.1 GCA_903907815.1 uncultured Chitinophagaceae bacterium
AGTGGTGGTATCCTCGTGATAACGGAAGGGGTATTTGGTATGGCTGGCGATCAGGGTAAACTAAAAGAAATAGCTGCCCTTAAAAGCAGTTATCAGTTTAGATTGCTGGTAGATGATGCGCATGGATTTGGCACTTTGGGCAAAACAGGTGCTGGTGCAGGCGAAGAACAAGATTGTCAGGATGATATAGACCTTTACTTTTCCACCTTCGCAAAATCGATGGCTTCGATAGGTGCATTTATGGCTGGACCAAAAGCAATTATTGATTTTATCCGTTACAATATCCGTTCTCAGATATTTGCGAAGAGCGTACCTATGCCATTGGTATTAGGCAATCTTAAGCGTCTGGAGTTGCTTAAAACCAGACCAGAACTGAAAGAAAAACTCTGGAGTAATGCCTTGAAATTACAAAAAGGATTAAAAGAAAGAGGCTTTGATATTGGCAATACCGATTCTGTAGTTACCCCGGTATATATGAAGGGTGGTGTAGAAGAAGCTACTGCTATGGTGATGGATTTAAGAGAAAACTATAAAATATTCTGTTCTATTGTGGTGTACCCGGTTATACCAAAAGGACATATTATTTATCGTTTGATTCCTACTGCGGCTCATACCGATCAGGATATTGCAGAAACCTTAACGGCATTCAGCGAAACCAAGGAAAAGCTGGATGCAGGTGTATATAAGGTGGCGGAAATACCTGCTATGGCGGATTAAAAATAAGTTTTCACTTATTTTTTACAGGGAATTTTTTGTTTTATAAATAAATAAACTACTTTTACAATCAATGAAAAGGATTGTATACATATTATTGTTGGTTGCTGCAACTACATTATCCTCTTTTACCATATTCAATATCAACGAAAATGGTGGAAAGGATGAGCCAAGAATAGTACAGTTTTATCCCAATCCTGCTACCTCCTACATCATTTTTGATCTTTCAGCTGTTTCTGATAAAAATTATACGCTACAGATTTATAATTTCATAGGAAAGAAAATATCTGAAACTAAAATAACTACTTCCCGTACCAGCATCAGTCTGGAAAATTTCTACCGTGGGCTGTATGTATATCAACTTAGAAATAAAGCCGGACAGATAATAGAATCAGGAAAATTCCAGGTTTCCCGTTAGGCTCTTTTTAAGGGAAGAATCCCTTCCTTTAATCCAATTTTTATATTCTTCTTTTTAACATTTCTCATTCAGTTTTATCTCTCAACTTTGGGTGGGTAAGTTGGTATATTTAAATATATTTTTATGGACAAGACACAAAGAATTTTACTGGTTGAAGATGAGCCAAAACTAAGTAGTGTAATACAGGAAGAATTAACCAGTCAAGGGTTCCCAACAGATATTGCCTATGATGGTAATGTAGCAGAAAAAATGTTCAGTGAACATAACTATACACTTGTTTTATTAGATATTAATATCCCTTACAAGAACGGACTTACACTCTGTAAATCTTTTCGTCAGAAGAATAAACAAATTCCAATCATCATGCTTACTGCATTAGGTGAATTGCAGGATAAAATGGATGCTTTTAATCTTGGTGCTGATGATTATATTATTAAACCATTCCATTTCGATGAACTGTTAGCCAGAATAAAAGTATTCCTTAAACGTTCGGACAATAGTGAAGAATTTGCTCCTATTATTAATATCCACGACATTACCATAGATAACATTACTAAAACCGTAACAAGGGCTGGGCTGGAAATAAAACTAACTCCAAAAGAGTTTTCCCTTTTAAATCTTCTGGCTCAAAACCATGGCAGAGTAATATCCAAACTGGAAATTCTTGAAAAGGTTTGGGATGTAAGTTTTGAAACAGGAACCAACTCCATAGAAGTATATGTTAGTTTCCTTAGAAATAAAATAGATAAGCCTTTTGAAGAAAAACTCATTTTCACCAAGTCAGGCTTCGGTTATTATATTAAATAAACTAACTCAGTGAGTTTAAAATTCAGATTTGCTGCGCTGCTCTCCTTCTTTGTATCGCTTGTATTGTTGCTTTCTTTTACAAGCATCTACCTGTTATATTACAATTACAGACAAGAAGAATTTTATGACAGAGTAGCTGCTGAAGGCAATGAATTTGCTGAAGTAGTTAATGAATTTAAAGACGAGAAAAAAGCAGATGAAGTTAAAATGTTACAAGGTTTGCACAACAATACTTTGTACAATGAATGCCTCGAAATTCTGGACTCAAATTTTGTTGTTATAAACTCCTTACCCGATTCTTTCACTTATAAAATCACGCCTGATTTATTACAACAATTAAAGAAAACAAACAGAGAACAATTTACTATTGCTGACCGTCAGTTTGTAGTATTGTATAAACCCGAAACAAAGAATTATGTTGTATCCGCTGGATATGATATAGGTGGTTTAAAAAGGCTTTCCAATTTAAGAATAATTCTTTTAGCAGTATTTATCACAGCAGTATTATTAACGATCTTTTTTTCTTTCTCTTTTGTGCGTCAGCTTTTAAAACCACTTACTAAACTTAGTAATCAAATAAAATTTATTAATGAATCTCAGTTATCAGTAAGAGTTGAAGAAGCAAAGGGCAACGATGAAATAGCACAAATTGGTCAGAATTTCAATTCTCTGCTGGAAAGACTTAATAAAGCTTTCGAGTCACAGAAAACCTTTGTTCATCATGCTTCTCATGAACTAAGAACACCTTTGGCAACCATGTACTCTCAAACAGAATCTGCATTAAGAAAAGACTTATCTACTGTTGAATACAAGAATCTTCTTATTTCATTGAAAGAAGATCAACTGGAGATGATTGAGCTAACTAATTCTCTTCTTTTATTATCTCAATATGAAAAACTTAATACTTCTAAAGACTGGCCAGAAATAAGAATAGATGAAGTAATTTATGACACTATCAGTTTTTCTAAAAAGCTGTTCCCTTTTGCCGATATCAGTTTTACATTCGAACAAGTGCCGGATAACGAAGAGGATTTGATACTAAAAGGAAATGAAACTTTATTAAAGTCTGCATTTGGTAATCTTATTAAAAATGGCTACTTATATTCAACCGATAAAAAAATTAATATAACTGTTAGTCATAAACAGAATATAATTCTTATACATTTCGACAATAGTGGGAACGAAATCAATTCAAGTTTTGATGAATTGGTTACCCCATTTTATAGAGGGGAGAATAGCACTAATATAAAAGGCTTCGGACTTGGATTAGCTATTGTAGATAGAATTGTAAAATTACATCATGGCGAAACATCATATACTTATATAGATAATAAAACAAATCGGTTTACTATTCAATTGCCTAATGCAATAATTGAATAGTAAACCGATCTTTATAGATAAATAAATTACCCTTATTTATTCTGAATAGACGGGTAATGGTCTATCGTTTCAAATACATTTCTTGGATCTTGTTTTAACAATGAAATGAACTGATTTAAAGAATCAATGTGTTGAGGATTTGCAAACATTCTATCATGCGCCAGTATTACCATTGCATTTGGTTGATTGGTATAACCATCATCAAATTTTTTATTGATAAGGTTCACCAGTTCAGTTGGAGATTGCTTAGGCGTATTGCCACGAATCATTTCCCACTCTACATCCCAACCTACAATATTATAACCCATAGAATCCAGCTTTCTTGCCACTTTCTCACTTGTTTTAGGTCCACGAAATTCTCCTTTTCCAGCCCATGTATTTCTTCCTGGCAGACGGATAATTTTCACCGGTATTCCCATGATAGCTTCTGCTTTTGTAAAATCTTTTACAGCACTATCTACATGCGTATAAAAGAAATTATAGTTGTCTTTAAACGCATGTGTAGAACTATGATTGCACAATAAAAACTGAGGGTACTCTTTCTTTAATGAATCTAAAATTCTTTTTCTGCTTGGCTCTATCTGATAGTGCGCAGCAACTGCAAAGAAAGTAGCTTTTACGCCCTGTGTTTTAAAGGCAGTCTTACATCTTATAGTTCCAGGAGGTTGAGGAGAATCATCCCATGTTAAAAATATATAGCGCTTAGAGCTATCATATTTCATAGGCGTTCCAGGTACATCTTTAGGCGCTGCTGCTTTCACAGTATCTTTCGCTACTGCCTTATTATTATTGTTGTTGTTACAACTTGTCATTACAATTGCTGACACCGCAATACCAGCAATAATTTTCATCATTTTCATACTCTTTATTTTGACTTATTCAAAGGAACTTAATAATACTATAATAATAGCATTATGTGGAAAAGATAAAACAGTAAACTTGTTGACCTGTTTATGTGGATAAGGGCTTTATATTATTGCAACTGCCTTTTATACAACTGAATAGTATTTTCCAGCCCAAGGTATAAGGCATCGCAAATTAGGGCATGGCCAATACTTACCTCATCCAGCCAGGGAATATGTTGTTTAAAATACTGTAGATTCTGCAAATCAAGATCATGACCAGCATTTAAACCAAGGCCTATCATTTTAGCAATATCGGCAGCAATTACATAGTGCTTTATAGCTTCTTCCTTCTTGTTTTCGGCAAACAATTTAGCATACCCTTCCGTATAAAGCTCTACCCTATCTGCACCTGCATTTTTAGCGCCTTCAATCATTTCTGCAATAGGATCTACAAAAACAGAAACCCTTATTCCTGCTGATTTAAACACCGCTGTTATTTCCTTAAGATAATCGGCATGAGCAATGGTATTCCAGCCATGATTACTGGTAATCTGTCCCAGTTCATCGGGCACCAATGTTACCTGATGCGGTCTGGTTTCCAATACCAGATTTACAAACTTCTGCTCTCTCGGATTTCCTTCTATGTTAAACTCCGTATGAATTGCTTTACTGATTGCCCTTACATCATCGTAGCGAATATGTCTTTCATCGGGTCTTGGATGTACGGTAATACCATCTGCTCCAAATTGTTCAGCATCCAATGCCACCTTTAACACATCGGGATTATTGCCTCCACGGGAATTGCGTAGTGTGGCAATTTTATTAATGTTTACGCTTAGTTTAGTCATTTTATATCCTCCTTATTTTGCTGCGTCATGTTCTTCTTTTGCTGCTTCCTGATCCTCTTTTACAACTTCCAGCTTTACTTTACAACGGTCTATATCAGATTGATATTCTCTTATTTTGTCGTTGCTCATCGATAACAATATTGCCTTTCTATATTGCTTAATTGCTTCGTCGTAATGCCCTTTATTTTCCTCAATTATACCATACCGAATATAAACCCACGACTTATCCAGAATGGTAATTTTCAAACATTTTTCCAGGTGTTTCATCAGATCAGATAACCTTTCCTGATCCTGATAAACTGTAGCTAAATGAAAATATGGATGAGGATACAAAGGATCGGATTGTATGGCTGCCATAAAATGTTTTTCAGCCCTGTTATAGTCTTCAAATTGCGTTTTATAAATCCAGCCTATCGAATTGTGTGCAGGGGCATATCCTGGCTCTTCGTACAATATAGTTTCATATTTTTCGAAGGCCTCCTGAAAGTTGCTGGTTCTAATGTCATTTTCTGCCTCTAAATACAAATTTTCCACTTTTGTAGTCATATCTCCTTCGTTTATTTGCTTTTTACAGCATAGTTATTTAAATCTTCAAAAATAATCATCGCAGTTTTTCGTTAATACCTCTGAAAAGTGTACGATATTGTGAAGGTATTCTATTTAAGATAATTAATCAAAAAGAATACCATTCTACTAAAATTAAACAGAACATTATGTCATTGGATAATATCAGTTGTTTCTTAGACCCAGTAAATTTAGCCATGCTTTCGGATGATGAAGGCTTTTTTGATACGCAGCTGGGCAAACATATCAGTGTATACGAAGCGTATATGCCCGATATAACCGAGAGCGATTTAGTGATAGTTGGCTGTAGCGAAACCCGTGGAAATGGACCGGGATATAATCAGGATACTACTCCCGATGATGTGAGAAAGGAAATATATCGCTTGTTTTACTGGCACAATACCATCAACATTGCCGACATTGGTAATGTAAAGAAAGGTGCCAATATTGAAGATACTTATGCTGCCTTAAAATCAGTAGTTTCAGAACTGGTTGAGCAAGGTAAAAAAGTATTGATTATTGGGGGTAGTCACGATCTTACGCTGGCACAATATGGCGCTTATGCATCCCTTCAAAAAATAATTGAAGCTACTTGTGTAGATGCAAAGATTGACCTGAATATGGATACTGGTTTACCATCTGATAATTTCCTGATGGATATGCTTACTGGCGAACCAAACTATATTAAACACTACAACCATATTGGTTTCCAGAGCTATTTTGTTCATCCCCATATGCTGGAGACCATTGATAAACTTCGATTTGATTGTTACCGTGTAGGTAAAGTAAAAGAATCTATTGAAGAGATGGAGCCTGCTATCAGAAATTCTCATATGCTCTCTTTTGATATTTCTGCTATTCAAAACGCACATGCTCCTGCCAATAGAATTTCCCCTAACGGATTTACGGGAGAAGAGGCTTGTACGTTGATGAAATATGCAGGAATGAGTCCAAACATCAGTAGTGTAGGAGTATATGGTTTCCTTTCTTCTCAGGATGTTCATTCTCTTACTGCCAAGCAAATCAGCCATATGGTATGGTACCTGATAGATGGTATTTTTAAAGGTAAAAACGAAGCCATGCCTACCGAGTCGGAAAGCTTTAATGTGTACTCGGTTATTGGTGATGAATACGAAACTAAATTCCTGCAGAATAAACAAACTGGCAGATGGTGGATGCAAACCTATGATGGAAAATATACTGCTTGTACTTATGCCGATTATCTGATAGCTTCGAAGAATGAGATTCCTGAACGATGGTTGAGGGCTTTGGAAAGAAGCATTTAGAATACATTATTTTGAATGTTGAATTTTGAATGATGAATTAAATACAAGGAGACAGGAGTTAGGAGTAAATACAATTAGCGATTATTATGGGGTACAATAGCAGAATATATTGTTGGGTATTATTAATTGTATTGAGTAGCTGCTCGGTAAAGAAAAATATACAAACTACCCCTATCTCTCCTACCATTACCCCTACTATAAAAGTTAATCCATACAATGCTGCTATACTGATAAATGATTCCGCTTTAGCCACTTCGCATATGGGTATTGCGCTGTACGATGCGGACAACAATAATTATCTGTATCAGTATCAGAGCAACAAGTATTTTATTCCTGCCAGCAATACCAAAATCATGACTTGCTATGCTGCTATGAAGTACCTTGGCGATAGCTTAGAAGGACTAAAATATAGTTACAATAAATTTGGGGAAATATCTTTTACAGGTACTAGTGATCCTACATTTTTACATCCTTCTTTTAAGAATCAGAGAGTCTATAACTTTTTAAAAGATGCAGGAAACTCGCAATATATACTGGATAATAAACGGGTACAGTTTAAACCATTTGGAAAGGGTTGGACCAACGATGATTATTATGAAGATTATATGAACGAACGTTCCGAATTTCCTATCTATGGTAATGATAGAAAGTTCTTTTCTATGTTGGATACTACAGTGTCATTTATATATCCATCCCAAGCTACAAAAAATATTTATTCAGGCAGTACGGGATTAAGAACTAAGGTACATTATTTTGTTACCGATACAACTGCTATTGATCTTCCTTTTTACCTAAAATTATTGAATGATACAGTAGGTAAAAATAATGTTACCAAAGAAACAATTCCCCTTCCTACATTATCCAATACTATTTACTCCCAGCCTACCGATT
The DNA here is from genome assembly GCA_903907815.1 of uncultured Chitinophagaceae bacterium. Taxonomy (GTDB): domain Bacteria; phylum Bacteroidota; class Bacteroidia; order Chitinophagales; family Chitinophagaceae; genus CANFLJ01. The sequence goes on from CAIVPM010000434.1 coordinate 7,754, forward strand.
CTGTGCTACAATATATGATGCACAATAGCGACAATTTCTTTGCCGAGCAATTGCTATTAATGGTTAGTAATAAACAACTGGGTGTAATGAATGATACCAGAATGTTTGATACTTTACTGGCTACAGATTTCAACAACTTTCCACAGAAACCAAAATGGGCAGATGCCTGTGGTTTAAGTAGATACAATCTGTTTACACCAGAAGATATTGTGTATGTTTTAGGAAAGATAAAGACGAGTTTTAAAGAGGAAAGAATCAACGCCATCTTCCCTGCAGGCAACCAAGGAACTTTAAAAGGATACTATATAAACAACAGCCAGCTTATACATGCAAAAACGGGTAGTATGAGTGGGGTATTCTGCATTAGTGGCTATATAACTACCAGCCATAATAAGCACCTTATTTTTTCTGTGATGGTAAACAATCATCAGGTAAAAGGAGAAAATTTACGAAGAAAGATTGAGGGATATTTGATGAAGATAATGGAAGATTAATAATTAGATAAGTACAAATATTTTTTGTCAAATTATTTAAGTTGAAGAACTGTTTTCAGCTTATTATTTAAATCAGCAATCTGAGTAAATGATAGTTGCCCCAGTAACCCTTTAGCCAGCAATTTATCTAAAGTTGCAATTTTACTGGTTCTAATTAAAGAAAGTTTTTTAAGTCCATTATTAGCAGTTGGCGTTAGCTTAATATCAGTAGTTTCATGCCATTGAATTTGTGTAGTAATAAAACAAACTGTAAAATCGATATCAGATTCAGCAATTACTACAGCAGGTCTTAATTTATTTCCACTAAGGTCTGTAAAGGGAAAGGAAATAAGTATTACATCTCCTTTACTCATTGTATACTTTTTTCAAGTCATTCATTGAGTATATTTCTTCTTCTTTTTTTAAAAATTCAAATGCTTTACTGTCCGTTGTTATTTGTTGAATTCCTTTTGACAATTCATTTTCTTCATAACGTTTAAAAACAAAATCGGCAAAGTCTGATATCTCAGCTGCTTTGTCTTCAGGTAACTGATTAATTACTTTCAGTGTCCTTTCTATTATTAATTGTTTTGTCATGTTATACCAATTATATTTTAATGTCCGCCCACAATTAATATTAAGTTTTAACGTTTAAGATTCGTACAATAATTTATACAATGCCTGCGTTAAAAAAGATAGAAGTAAAAGAAAGTATTACAGAGTTAAAAGCGTTACAAAA
>CAIVPM010000435.1 GCA_903907815.1 uncultured Chitinophagaceae bacterium
CAAAAAGTGCTATCAGAAGCAATCTTGGTGATGAACTGAACCAAATAAAACAACCTACTTTATTAATCTGGGGTAACAACGATATTATTACGCCACCATTTGTAGGAAGGGAATTCAATAAGCTTATTCAAAATAGCGAATTATACTTTATTGATAAATGTGGCCATGCTCCTATGATGGAGGTGCCGCATGAATTCAACGATATATTGTATAATTTTTTGACTAAAATGAAGAAACCGGCATCTACATTGGTATAGTTTTTGGTATCTATATAGCAAGCGAAATAATTTACCATGTTAAACAATCAAATTCTCCAAAACGGGTATCCTGTGCTACATCTATACGATAAAGTATCTCTTGCTTTATCCTTGATGGAGGATTTTGATATTCAGCACTTGCCAGTTATTGATAATGAAACTTACGTAGGATTAATCAGTAAAGCAGATTTGCTGGATGCGGACGATAATGTAACGGTTGCCACTTTACAGGATTTATTGGTAAACGTTTTGGTAAAGGCAGATTCATTTTTTCTTACTTCACTGTCACTTATACAAGAACATCATCTATCTTTAATTACGGTCCTTTCAGAGAAAGGAGAAGTATTGGGTATAATTAATCAGGAAGATTTAATAGGGGCTATTTACAATTTTATAGGAGGAGATGAGCAAGGGGGGATTGTTGTTTTAGAAATAGACAAAAGACATTATTCCTTTGGGGAAATTTGCCGATTAGTGGAAACTAACGATGCAATGATTATGCAACTCAATACTTCCTTCCAGAAAGATACTGGTAAAGTACTGGCTACTATTAAAATAAACAAGACCGAAATAAGCGATATCATTGCTACGTTTCAACGCTATGATTATGATGTAAAATATTATTTTGGTGAAGAGCATTTCAATAACGAGTTGAAAGATAATTATCATCATTTAATGAATTATCTTAATATTTAACACCCGTTATTGACCCAGACATAGGCTTATCCTTTATTTTCACGGCCTTGTAAAATTCTCATTTATAACTTTTTATTACTGATGCGTTTCTTTTTGGTGCTACTTTTTTGTTTACTAACAGGTCATTTTGTGCAGGCACAATTAACCGATACTGTTATAAATAATAAGGAAGTTAACCCACAAAACGAAATAGTGTTTATTGGTAATGTAATCCTGAAAGGGAATAGAATTACAAAAGACTTTATTATCCTCAGAGAAGTAACTTTTAGTAAAGGGGATAAAATGACCCTTAGCGAATTGAATAAACAATTACTCATCACTAAACATCAGATTTATAATACTTCCTTATTTGTAGACGATAGCGTTTATATCTCCTCTCAAAAAGGGCCAGTAGTGGAAATTAAAATTGTACTGAAAGAAAGGTGGTATTTTTTTCCCTTACCTTATATGAAATTAATCGATAGGAACTTTAATCAATGGTGGACACAAGAGAACCATAGCCTCAACAGAATTGACTATGGATTAAAGTTTATGGAGATGAATCTTACCGGCAGAAATGATAAGTTGAACATCTATTTAATAGATGGTTATAATCAACAGATTAGTCTTCGTTACGACATACCTTTTTTAGATAAAAAATTACAACACGGTATTAATATTGGAATGGGCTATATGAGACAGCGGGAGCTTAATTACGCTACAAGCCCTAAAAATACTCAGTTATTTCTGAAGCTGAAAAATGATTATGCTAAAACTACCAAGCGTATAGATGTTACGTATTCTTTCAGACCAAATCAAAAATCAAGACACTATTTCAGGGCGGGATACTATTCTGAATCTATTGCTGATTCTATTTTCAAAGTCAATAGTTTGTATTTCCCCGATAGTTTAAAAAGTGTTGGTTACCTTGCTTTTAACTATAGCTTCAGTTATTACAATGCCGATTATAATGCCTATCCTTCCAAGGGCTATATTTTCAATGCAAGTCTTTCAAAAAAAGGAGTAGATAAAATTAATAATCAATGGATGGTCGATTTGCATGGCACTTATGCTACTCCTTTATGGAAGAATAGTATCGTCGTTTTAGATGCAGCAGCTGCTATCAAATTTCCCAACAATCCTTACTTCTATAATCAACAGTTTTTTGGCTCTGGTACTTACCAGTTGTCCGGACAGGAGTACAATGTAGTGGATGGTATGTCGGGAGTATTGGTTAAATCTACTATCGAACAAAAACTGTTTACATATATTTTTAAGAACCCCATTCATTCAAAATCGCACGATAAAATTCCTTTTAGTTTTTATCTGAATGTCTTTGGAAATATAGGCTATTGCGATAACCCTTATTACACTACATCCTTAAATAATAAGGTAATGTATACCTATGGCATAGGCCTCGATGTAGTATCTATTTACGATCTTGTATTTAAGATAAGCTGGTCCTTCAATCAGTTAAATGTAAATGGATTATATATCCATTCCAGAAATGATTTCTATTAATACCTCATACTAAAGTAGAAATTATTATAGAATTCTACAGTAAGGTTTTGTATAGATAATTAATAAGTTTTGGGCGTTCCGCAAGCGGCCGTTCCAGCTCTTCCTATCTATTGCTACCACTATATCAACTTCAATCTTAAAGCATGTTCAAGGGTGGTAGCAATAGGATATTCCCTGCTGGCACTAACGCGAACATCTACGTTTTGTACTAAACTTTAAACACACAATCACACTCATAATATCTATTCTTCCTTTCCATGCAAGAACTTCTTCAATAAATGCATGAACTTCCTCTATAAATGCACGCACTTTCCCGGGAATTGCACGCACGATTGGCAAACTTGCACGCACGATTGCAATTGTTGCATTAACTTTTAACAGGCTTGCGCGAACTTTTTCAATAAATATTTCTACGTTGTTCATGAATGCATGCACGATCGCTACAAGTGCAACAACTATTGGCTTGCTTGCATCAACTTCTCCAAGGCACAAGTCAACTTTCGCAAGGAAAATAGCTACTCCATCAAAGCAAAAACAATAATACGCATGGAAATAGATAATTTATACCAATTATATTTTAATGTCCGCCCACAATTAATATTAAGTTTTAACGTTTAAGATTCGTACAATAATTTATACAATGCCTGCGTTAAAAAAGATAGAAGTAAAAGAAAGTATTACAGAGTTAAAAGCGTTACAAAA
>CAIVPM010000436.1 GCA_903907815.1 uncultured Chitinophagaceae bacterium
ATTTTTAATTAAGGACATAAATGAATGGTTTACCTGTATGTATGAACTTGAAACAAGAACCGAACCTATACCTAGGTATGGAGCTTTACAACTATTACATAGAAAGAAGGGGTTTTGTGAAGACGTGGCTGCATTAGCTTCTTTTGCTTTAAGAACTCAAGGTTTACCATCATCGGTGGACATGGTGCCTTTCTGGGCAACTGCATCGGGGTCTCATACTTTAAATTTTGTTTCTCTAAAAAAGAATGATACTACTCATTTTGATGTACTATTTAAAACAGACAGTATTGTTAAAAATGACAATAATATTTTTCATTTAGTACGTGAACCTGGTAAGGTGTATAGACAAACTTATTCAAAACAAAATGATGCTTTAGCAAATATTATTGACAAAAAATATATACCTAATGGTATATTAAAAGAACCCAATATAAAAGATGTAACTGCAGAATATTGGGATACAAGAGAATTTAATGTTACTTTAAAACCTAATAGTGTTGCATTTGCATGTGTATTAAATTATTTGAATTGGGAACCAATTGCATGGAGTAAATCGAATAATAAAGGGGATACAAAGTTTAAAAATATGTGTACTGGGGCTGTTTATTTGCCGATGTATTTTATTAATAATAAAATGATACCCGCAGCTTACCCTGTAGCATTGGGTAAGAATCATTTAGTAGAGTTGAAAACAGATACTATTAATTTAAGAACAATAAAGTTAACTCAACAAGAACATTACATAATGTATAAAACTGGTAAAAAGTATAAGCTTTATTACTGGAATAATAAATGGAAAAAGTTGAGTGAACAAACAGCAGCAGAAAAGTGTACTGAACTTACTTTTGAAAAAGTCCCTAAAAATGCTTTATTATTATTGGTAACTGAACATGGGAATAAAAAAGAAAGGCCATTTATGATAACTGATGATAATAAAAGGATATGGTTTTAATAATTTATATAACAACAATTTAATATTTTAAATCAAAACAAATGAACACAAAAAAACAATTAAAATTTATTTTATCTATTGTTAGTATTTTTATTTTAATGTATGCAAATGGGCAAGCATTAGATACGAGTATTACCAATAATTATTCTAATTCAGTAGTAGCAAAAGTGTATGATGTAGTTACGAAAACAAAAACTACTATGACCGTAGCAAGACAAAAATTATTTGCAGATTTTTTTGAAAGATGTGATAGCACTATTACTGATATGATATCTAGTGCTAGTGATCCTGCTAATATTGAAACTGTAAAAACTATGAATCAGAGTTCATTTGATTCTTTGTTAACACCCACTGAAAAATTTGCGTATTATACTTCTGCAAAATATGGTAGCAAAACTGCGCCTATACCATTTTCTCAATTATCGTTGGCTGTAAAATTTAAAGATAGTATTGGAATAGATGGTGGAGTAGTTAGTTCTTTATTATTGAAATTGGATACCCTTAAACAGATGAAGGATAGTTTTTATAGTAAAAATCCTGGTTCAAAGAAATCGCTTGATACCAGAGCTTTTGAAAGTTTAACCTTGAATAATTTGCTTTCGGAAGACCAATATAATAAGTTGTTGATAATAAAGAATACTGCAAAGTCGAAAAATTATGCCCTAACTGATTGGCAGGAATTGCAAACCAGGGGATTAGCTTCAGGATATGATAGTGTGACTACTATAAGCCAATTAGCAGGATTTTATTTAGCAAGGCAAAATGCTTATGACCGATATGCGTATGACGCAATACAACAAAGTGCTAATATAAAATCTGTTTACGATAACAAACCTGCTGCACTTAATGTATTGATGCATGCAAGAAGAAATCCTAATAATGACACCAATGGACAATCGTTTCAATGGTAATAGTTGATAATTTTTTTAAAATATTTATAATGAAAAGAGTAATATTATTTTTTATTTCCAATTGTATTTTAGGATTTGCATTTTCACAAACGGCTGATAGTATAATAAATGCTAAGATGCAATTGGCTGATAATTATTTTAAAGGGTATGGACAGCCTTTTAATCCTACAAAAGCTTTGGATTTGTATAAAGAATGCGCTAATAATGGTAATGCAAAAGCTATGAATGCAGTAGGGATGCAATACCGACTGGGGAAAGGGACTACTATAAATTATGCAGAAGCAATAAAATGGTTTACACAGTCTGGACAAAAAGGGTATGCGGCAGCCTGGTATAATTTGGGTATGATGTATAAGTATGGTTACGGAGTTGGCATTGACTACGCAAAAGCGTATGAATATTTTGTAAATGCCTCAACACTTAATAATACATCTGGATGGTATGCACAAGGCTATATGTTATATAAAGGGCTTGGTTGTAATCAAGATTATGAAAAGGCATATAATTTGTTTAGTAAAGGCGCCAAAAAGGGAAAGGCTAGTTGTATGTATTTTTTGGGATTATGTTTAAGAAATGGATATGGAACAACAATAAATACTGATAGTGCTAGTTATTGGCTTAAAAAAGCATCGAATTTGGGGTACTCGATGGCAGACGATGAATTGGCTGCTAGTGATCCTGAAAATGCAGATATTGCAGGAACATTGACTGAAAAAATAAAAGCAGCACAGAAGGCTATGCCTTTGGGAAATACTGTAAACCAATATCATAAAGTGGAACATCAGATACCTGCTGGAAGTATTATAGGGACCTATAATGGTTTTTTATTGAAATATGACTGGAGTGGTAAGAAAGTAGTAGAAGTAAGTAGTTTGAAAGTAGAAATAAAGGTGGAGAATGATTCTTTAAAAGGAACATGGACTGAAGCGGATAGTTTGACTATACCTATAAAGGCACACCTTACCCCGAAAGCTATGGTATTTGAAAAAATGCAATATTCAAAAAGTAGTCATTATGATAAAAGCCCTGATTTACTAGTGTTTAATAATGCTAATTTGCAATTGACCAAAACAACAGATGGAACAGTATATCTATCTGGTAATTTACAGCAATACAGCCCAAGGAGAAAAGAGCCTTCCAAACCTTTATATGTAGCACTTACCCGGACTGTAGCAAGTGTAAGTAACCAAAACATAGATATTTTGAATGAAGATGGAAGTACATTATCATCGAAAGGATTGATAGCCTATCCTAATCCTTTTGGAAGTACTATTACTTTAAATTTTGAATTGACTGAAAAATGCAAGGTGACTACCCAATTGGTAACACTTGATGGCAAAGTGGTATATACTAATTCTGCTGGAATACTTACAGCAGGATATTATACTTTGCCCATACAAACACAGGAAGTAGCATCGGGGTATTATACGCTGGTATTGCATTGTGGTAATAAAATAAGAAGCACTAAAGTGGTAAAATTGTAAACCTTTAAAAATAATATAATGAAAAAAATAGTAATAATACTTATACTCTTATTTAATTTATTTCCATTTATTAAAGAAGGGGAAATTAAATTAGGATTTGAAACTTTGATGGCACAAAGTGGAACTACTACAGCACCTGTATATAATCCTAGTGGTGGAAATGTTTTTCAATGGGGAGAATTGAGTGGTGGTGGATATGGATGGAATCTAATAGGAAATATAAATGATGGACATACAACTATAGGTAATGGTGGATCAGTTCCTGCAAATCCAGGAATGTATAATTATTTTATTAGTGGTACTAATAGTGGGTTTGCTGTTGCAACTACAGTTGCAGCAAGTTATGATCCAAATACAGGTACGCTTTTAGATGTAGATGGTAATGTGATTGATGCTGATTCATATGAAAATATTGCAATATTTGATGCAAATGGTAATCCCATACTTATTGATATAGAAAATGATACATTACCAGTACATGTAATAATTGTGAAACCACCTGGTGAAGATTGGGATCCTACTGAAGATGGAGGTGACGATGGGGATGGTGGGGATGCAATTGATGATGGGGCTGGAGGGCCGTCATCTAATAATTGTCCAACTAGAGAACAACTTTATCTTAATTTTAAAGATAATAGTGGATTAGTACATTTTGATATATTTCAATATCAAATTCAATGTAATGGGACTAATACTCCTTTGTCACTTTATTATGAAGTAGATTCTCATTTTTATTTAACGTATAGTAATGATCCCAATAATAAGACATATTTTGATGGTAGTGAAATAGATGTTTGCCTAGGAGGTAGTAATACTTATACATTACATAGCGATAATAGTGCAGTAAACATAGTTGCTAATTATTGGGAGTTTGATGGGCAAAGGACTCCATGTAATAATAATAATAGCTGTACTATTGATTTGAATAACATACTGCAAGGAGGTGCAGGGATTGGGAACCATACCTTAAAGATTTATTATGAAGATTTGGTGAACCATACAAATGAGATAGTAATACTGAATGTGAATGTAAAGGTGCAACAATGTGATTGTAAAGGTGTGCCCAATGGTGATGCTGTAATAGACAATTGTGGAAGATGTACAGGGGATGGAGATGGGACTGTACCATGTACGCTTTCTTTGAACCCTGGGACCGAAATAAATCTTTATAAAGACCTACAAAGTATAAATATATGTAAAAGTGCTGATAAGACAACTTTTACAATTTATGATGATAAATACAATATTGTTTCAAGTCCAGATATAATTTGGCAATTAAATGGTGTTGATATTGCTAATAGTAATGGGCAAAGTAGTCAAGATTTTGACATTTCTGCACTTGGTAATTTTACTGTTATATTAAAGCAAATTAGTACAGGTAATAAATTATTAACAGTAAACTGTATAGTACAGCAATGTGATTGTGCTGGTGTACCACTTGGAGACCCTAATTATGGTGCTTATCCAGATCCAAATTGTAAACGTTGTGTAGGAGGTATTACAGGAGAACTACCATGTGTTCAAGATGTTAATCTCGAATGGGGTGGGACGGCTTATATTGACAATTGTGGGAATATAGTTGGTGGTTCAACAGGAAAATTACCTTGTACACAAGACTGTAGTGGAAAATGGGGTGGTGGTGCATATATTGATTGTAGTTGTATATGTGCTGGAGGTAGTACAAATATAAAGCCTAATAAAAATTGTGGAGTAGCATGTCAATTACCCACTACTTGTAATTTAATTGATTTAGTAACATCTCCATTTATTATTGCGACTAATAGACCTTCAAATCCCCATTTTATACTAGACGAAAATCAACCGGGCAATATTTCTTGTGACAAACCTAGTAATCCTGGCTTTTATTTTACAAGTGATATTATTAATAATTTTAATGATGAAGACTATTTGAAGGCATTAATGAAGGAGTTAATAAAAGTTGGGACATCAAAAATATATGGTATAGCTAATGGTGTAGATTTATCAGGGTTAGCATATAAAATGTATAATACATTTATTACAAACCCTGGAGGACCGACAACAAATAGTAATGTAAATCCACCTTTACAGGATGCAGATTTACGCCAAGCTGTAACAAGCGATGATAAGTTTAATTTGATGGTTAAAACGGTTGAGACAAAATTTCAGGCAAATATTGACATGTTAAAAAATATAAGCCCCAATATACTTATCGGTAGTTTAAAAAATTTTAATTTAATTAATCTAACTAAAGTAAATCCAAATTTTAATAGAAAGGAAGATTTATTTAATGGATTAACTATTTTGATTCATAATTTCAATTCTGCTAAAGCGGAACTATCTCATTTTTATTATTGTCCTACTACAAATAAATATACCGCTTGGATTAAATATACCCTTGATGATGAATATGGATTAGATCCAAATGATGTAGTTACTAGATTTTGGAATATAGGAGGAGTGCCAATACCTACACCTTGGACAAAATATTTTGAAGCATGGTTTGTATTGCAACATTATAAATGTTATCACCCATTTGTAAATAGAGTTGAAATAAGTTATCCTGTAGAAGGTTATTTACAATAAAATAATTATGAAGAATATATTTATATTAAGTTCCTTATTAATTATTTCTTTTGTTGGATGTAAAGGTTGGTTTAAAAATAATAAAACTGAGATTAAAGCTTTTTATCCTTATAACAGATATGACTATGATTATTATTGTATTAATAATCATAGAAATTGTAATGAAAATAGTCAAAAAGGGTTAACTCTTATTATTAGTGTTGATATTAACAGAGATAGCTTATCTATGCATAAATTAGTATTTAGTTATATAGATACTTCTGAACTAGTGAAATTATTAATAAAAAGACATACTCATGTTGAATTACAATTTTGGTTGAAGGGGAATGGTTTAGATGAAGATTTTTCCGAGAGGAAAACAGGAGAACTTATAAGTGACTATATTAATCAATTAGTAGCAGAGGTAGGGTATAATTCAGGAAAATTAGAGCAATATACACTATATAAAAACATTAATACAACATACCATTCTTTTTTTCAATAGAATAAAAAATCGGTTGATGTGTATAATATTTTAAAATAACACTATAATTGGTTTATGAGATATTTTTTAGCATTTTGCACAATAGTTTTTTCATGTTGTATAATTAGTTGCAATGGAGATCTTTGGGGAGATCCTCATGATACCATTATAGATGTAAAAAAAATCGAAGAAATTGTACGAAAAGTAGATACTGTTGAAATATTAACTAACCTGAAAGAATTTTCAGATTCTGATAAGTTTGTTGGGTATAAAAAATATTATTTAATTGTAGGTAAATTTCCAGAAGATAGTGCAAAAATCGATTCTCTTGTTTTTAGTTTTTTAGATACTTGCCAAGCCGCCCGAAAATTTATAACAAGTCATAAAAATGTGACCATTTCTTTTCATGTATTAGATGAAAACTTGTATAAAGATTCAGGCTATATAGGAGAAAAAGGCGAAGGTATAAAAGCCGAGAATCAAATTGCTATTGTTGGCTTTAAAGATAGTAAGCTTTCTGGAGGAAGTTACAGTACCACTTTAAACCTTCATAGTATTTCATATTTAGCATATTATCCTCCTATAGATAGACTTCATTTAGCTTTGGATAGTAATG
>CAIVPM010000437.1 GCA_903907815.1 uncultured Chitinophagaceae bacterium
CAGTAGGAATCGTTATGAAAGTTACCAATGCAATAAAGACAAGTGGTTGAGCAGATTTTTTACTGGAAAGCATAGTGAATTATGGTAACAGTAAAAAATCAAGCAAACGCTTGTGTTTGAAGTATTTGGAGCTTGGAATAGAATTCCTAATGCAAATTCTCGGTTAAAGGCCGTTTGATAGACTAATCTTTATTTTACATTCTTTAGTTATTGACTTTTGTTCCAGTATCAAATCTTCTAATACCCAAATTTTTGAATTTGGATTAAATGATTTTAAAATCACTACCCAAATATTCATTTTCGAGTGTGCTATTTTTAATTTCAACTCCGTTTTCTTGCATTTTACCATTATTATACATGCTGTTAGTAGACAAATAACATAGTTAATATATGGTATCTTTTCTACATTGTATCTAATAAACTCCTCACGAAATGCTATTTTCCAAACAACATGTGTAATTTATCATTCAAATTGTGTAGTTTTTAAATCAGGGTGTAAAGATTTTCAGATTTCATCTCTTATTTTTCAAAAAGAGTGCTATATCTTTTTATCCACCTTCAATACTGCCATCTCAAATATTAAAACACACAACCAGTTTTGGTATCTCTTCATTTAGGGTATCAATTTCTTAAATTGAAATCTTAAAACAATCAATCAGATAGCCACAAATTTCACTTAGGGTAGCATTATTTTTAATTCACCGCTGATTTCTTCTGATTTTCCACCACTTCCCAAACCAATACTATTCAGTTCTACAACCACATATCGAATATTGGTATTCAGTTATGCAAATCCCAGATTGCTTTTCCCTTTGATTTGCATTCCCGCCATCCAGTTTATTATTCTAATTGCTCTTGTCAGAGTGATAAGATGAGTATTTTCAGTTTTTCTTTTTATAGACTTTAGTTTTTATTGCATTACATTTATTTTTACAAAAAATTATTATCAATTGGGTAATCTAAAATCTATCTTTCAGCTAATTATGCTGTTTTGTATATTGGGTAAAGCCCAGTCACAGGATAGTACCCTGCATTTAAAGTTCCTGAAACATATTCATGGAAAGTATTCCACTTTTACAACGGACAAAATGGGCAATACTTTTATGGTTAATACCACTAATGAACTGATAGCTTTTAATAACCATTTCGATAGTGTAGCTTCCTATAAAAATATCAGTGCCGGCAACCTTAGTTTGATAGATGCCTCTAATCCATTACAGATTCTGGCCTACTATAACGAGAGTGGTACAATGGTTTTGCTCGATAGACAATTGAATCTGATTAATTCTATTTCATTATCTCAGTTTAATATTCAAAAAGTAAATGCCATTACCCGTAGCTATGATAATAACTATTGGTTGTTTGATGAATGGGATAACAAACTGAAGAAAATAGATGATAAAGGGAATGTCTTGTCAGAAAGTACCGACTTCAGACTGTTATTTAATGCTGGTTATCTGCCCGAGAAGATTATAGACGAAAATGGAGCGCTTTATTTATACAATTCTACAGGTGGCTGGTTGGTGTTTGATTATTATCTGGGTCTTAAAAAACAATACCCTTACCTGGGTTGGAAAGATGTATTGGTAGAGGATAGCTTTTTAAAAGGAATAGAGAAAAATCAGATGGTATTGGCTTACCCTAAAGAACTTATATATCAGCATATTAACCTACCAATACAACACAGCAACACTTTGAAAATTATTTGCGATCACAACAACATTTATAGTCTGGAAAAAGAGGGACTAAACATATATTCAATTCAGCAATAGAACATGTCGTACAATTTATTACATACAAAAATATTGAGCAATACACTACAGGATTATCTTTTAGTCCTTGGAGTTATTTTTCTGGTTATTATTATTAAAAGACTACTCTCTCGTTTTCTGGCCAGCAAACTATTAACGGTGTTGGTAGGCCATAAAAAGCATTTTAATAAAGAAGTCTTTTTAAATCTGGTATTGCAACCAATCGAAAGGTTTATACTGGCCTTTATTTGTATCACTGCACTCGATCGTTTAAAGTTTCCGGAGGATATAGATTTTAGTTTATTTGGTACTACCTTCAAGCAGATAGTAGAATCCTTTGCAATAATTATTATCATAATCTTAATTATTAGATTGTGCATCCGTCTTATCACTTTTGTAGCGATGATTCTGGAAGAAAGGGCTAACTTAACCAACGATGTTACCGATAACCAGCTCATCGTGTTCTTTAAAGATTTCTTTAAGGTTATACTAATTATAATAGGAGCTTTATTAATACTTCGTTTTGCATTTCATAGGGATATCACTCAGGTATTTACGGGTCTTAGTATAGTTGGTGCTGCAATGGCTTTGGCCGCTAAAGAAAGCCTCGAAAATTTAATTGCTTCGTTCATTATTTTCTTCGATAAACCCTTCTCTACTGGCAATGTGGTAAAGGTGTTGGGTATTACTGGTACAGTAGAAAAGATAGGACTAAGAAGTACCCGTATTCGTACAGATCAGAAAACCTATATTACAGTTCCAAACAAACAGATGGTAGATACGGTAATGGATAATATCACCCAACGTACACAACGCAGAGTAGATACTAAACTGGAGATTAGTGTATCTACAACAGCTACCCAACTAAACGAACTTACAAATGGTATAAAAAGTATTTTATCAGGGTATCCTTTGATTGAAAATCAAATGGTTTTTTTATCAGATACTGGTAAAAATGCACACATTGTAGAGATTACCTATTTTACCTCCATAGATCAAACCCTTGACGAACATAACGAACTAAGGCATGCTGTAAATCTGGCCATCATTCAATTGATAGAAAAGATGAAAATAGAATTAGCTTCATCTTCTTCTGAAGTAGTAATTATAAATAGAAGCCAGGAGAAAGTTTGATATATAAATCATTAGAATATTCAAGATATATTATTATCTAAAATTAAAGAGCGGTTTGAATTGTTTCAAACCGCTCTTTATTATATGTATATATCGGCATTATTCTATTCTCCTATCTCCTAACTCCTGTCTCCTTGTATTCACCTATTTCAAACAAATAGTTACATAGCTCATGTCTTTTCCACTTTGTATTTTAACTATATAATTACCTGCTGCAAGATTATTTAAAGCGAGCAGTTTATAATAAGTTCCTACTTCCATTGTTTCATTAATTAACTGCTTTACAGGAACACCATACATGGTATACATATTTATACTTACAATACCTTTCTTTGGTACAGTATACTGTAGAGTTGTACTTGTTTTAGCTGGATTTGGAAATGCATTAATATGAAGTTCCTTTGCAAATTCTGTGGCAATTGTTACTATATTACTATACACATAATTACCTTCATAATCTACTTGTTTTAAACGGTAAGCATATGTTGTATTCTTTTCAATGTTATTATCAGTAAAGGAATATTTATTGCTGACATTGCTGTTGTTTTTACCATCAATCAATCCAAGTGAATTCCAGCTAAGTTCAGAGCCTGAATTGAGAATAGTTCTTTCTATCTCCCAACCTTTATTGTTCAGTTCAGTAGCAGTCTCCCAGTTTAATTGAATACTGTTTTTGTTGATTAACGAAGCACTAAAAGAAACTAATGAAACTGGTAGTCCATAGTTACTTTCAAAGCATCCTATATCAGGTTTGGTATGTATATAAGGAACCCCCTTTACGCCATAATAGTAGATGTTAGAAAGTATAGTTCCTGCATCTATCAAAGCACTTTTGGGAGATGTCTGCAAATGCATGAAGTTTACATCAGGCAAGCTACCGTCTGCTTTTCTTCTACCAGAAATTCCTGTTGTATCTACTGATAAAAAGTTAGCACTCGTAGTAGCTTTAATGAAGTTGTTGGTAGTTTGTACTGTACCTGTTTTAAAGGCTGTTCCTTTTGCTCCTAATGAGGTGCAATTAGTTACCGTAAATAAACTATTTGTTGCATAAGTAACACCTGAACTATTTAAACCATAATCCAGGTCTAAATTGCTATAAGAAGTACAATTGTATAAACTAATTGCTCCGGCATTATTGTTCTGATCAAACCCTTTTCCTTTATTTTCAAATGATAAGCACTTAACCAATACGAAATTATGTGCCTGATCTTTATTGGCACTTCCTCCCATCTTAAATCCATTACCGTTCATAGAAGTAGTAGTAGATCCATCAGCCCAGTAGTATCCATTTCTCCAGGTCCAGCAGTTTTCCAGAATTGTGGTCATTCCATCTGGTACTCCAGCTTCAGTTGCTTTAAGATAACCGTCCCATCCATCATCTGAATTCATCCATGCTCTGCAACCACGGAATGTGATGCTATCCCCAGGTTCCAGCTTAGGAGCAAATCCATCAGCATTACCACCAAGTGTTGTAGTGCCAGTACCCATATCTGCATTTTCATAAGCATCGCAATTCAATACTAAACAGTGATGTGAAGAATTTCTTATTAAATATCCTGCATCTCTGTTTCTATAAAAATCGCAGTATTCTACTGTCGTATAAGAAGTGGTGTTTACATTCATCCCATTGTCTCCGGCACCTTTTATTTTCAAGCCATATATATACCAGTAATTTGCGTTTGTTAATTGAAACCCATAGTTCCCACTGCTTACTGCCATAGCTGAAAAATCAAATACTGGTCTTGCATCTGCAGGATATGCTGTAGTCAAATCAGGTCGATATGCTGTTAATACTATATGCTTTGCAGCCGTTCCTGCTTTAGTAATTTTAACAGTAGTACTTACCGTATAAGTTCCACTTCTTACAATAATAGAATCTCCTGCTACTGTAGCTTTACTAACAGCTTTTGCAATGGTTAAAAATGGTGTATTAATACTCGTTCCTGTATTGGCATCACTTCCGTTTGTAGCTACATAATAGTTAGTAGCATAACTGGTTAAAGAACAAATAGTTAGAGTAAATAGACTAAATAGTAAAATTGCTTTTTTCATATCTCCTGCTAAAGTATTTATCAAAAACATTTTTTTTACGTTTAAACAGATAATTAATTACTGCAATCGTTTGCAATAGAAATAATTAATTCTATCTTAACTATATTCGCCCCGATTTATGAATATCTCTTTATTGCAGCAACAGTTTGCTTCTTCCCCCTGCCTTTTTCAATTGGCAGACAGGCTATCTTTTTTCGATACTCAAAAAATATTTCTTAAGAATCTTCAGGGCAGTAGTGCAGAGTTTGCAGTAAGTGCTGTTTTTAGCCATGATAAAACTCAGGGTCTAAATCATTTGATTGTCCTGAACGATGCTGAAGAAGCTGCATACTTTCACAATACTATTGAAAACTTAACGGAAGCTTTAGATCTTTTTTATTTTCCTTCTTCTTTCAAAAATAGAAAGAACTTTCATTTGCTTAATTCATCTCATGTTATGCTTCGTACCGAGGCACTTACTAAGATTACTGCTGGAGGAAATAAGAAAATTATAATTACCTATCCAGAAGCGCTATTCGAGAAAGTTGTTCTACCACAAACATTAAGCAATAATATTATCTATATTAAGGTCAACGATACTTTGAATGTTGATAGTATGCTCGAGCTCTTTGTAATGTATGGTTTTACCAGGAGCGATTTTGTGTACGAGCCAGGACAGTTTGCTTTACGTGGTGGTATCCTGGATATCTATTCCTTCGGTAATGAAAAACCTTATAGGGTAGAATTGTTTGGTAACGAAGTAGATAGTATCAGAATCTTTGATCCCGAAACGCAGCTTAGCGAACGTAAGCTTTTACAGGTATCTATTATACCTAATATAGAAACGCAGTTTGAAACAGGGGATAAAGTAACCCTGCTGGAATTTCTTCCAGAGAATACCATTGTCTGGCTAAAAGACTGGGATGTAATTAAAGAAAAAATTGAACAGCAGGAAGACGATGTTGATGTATTTCTTAGAACTGCTAAGGACTTGAAACTCAATGCTCATGATGAAGTAGATGATGATGATACCAAGATATGGAAAACAGTCTCCTTAAATGATTTCGTTCCTGCAGAAACGATAGAAAGACAGGTTCAACAAAGACATATTGTAGAGTTTGGCTATAAATCACATCTTGCAAACTTTGAAATTGAATTCAATACGAAGCCTCAACCTTCTTTTAATCGCAATTTCGATATGCTGATTAAGGATCTAAAAGATCATGAAGGGAAGGGGTATGGCATATACATATTTGCTGAACAGGCAAAACAGCTTGAAAGATTGTATTCTATCTTTAAAGACCTCAATACCGAGATCAATTTTGTGCCTGTTACTGTGTCAATTCATGAAGGGTTTATTGATCTTGACTTGAAGGTAATTTGTTATACAGATCATCAGATATTTCAGCGTTATCATAAGTATAAAGTAAAGCAGGCTTACAACAAGAATAAAGCACTTACTTTAAAGACTTTAAGAGACCTTCAGCCAGGTGATTATGTTACCCATATTGACCATGGGGTAGGACGATACAGTGGCTTGCAGAAGCTGGATATTAATGGCCGATTACAAGAAGCTGTCCGTATTATTTATCGTGATAGTGATATACTGTATGTAAACATTAATTCGCTCCATAAAATATCGAAGTTTACTGGTAAAGATGGCACCGTTCCGAAGATTAATAAACTGGGAAGTGATGTTTGGAATAAACTAAAGGAAAAGACCAAAACTAAGGTTAAAGAGATAGCATTTGATCTGATTAAACTGTATGCTCAACGTAAAGCACAACAAGGCTTTCAGCATGCACCAGACAATTATATGCAAACGGAGCTGGAAGCAAGTTTTATCTACGAAGACACCCCTGATCAGAGCAAGGCTACGGCCGATGTGAAGAAAGATATGGAGAGCGAATCGCCTATGGATAGACTGGTGTGTGGCGATGTTGGTTTTGGAAAGACAGAGATTGCAATTCGTGCTGCGTTTAAAACCTGTTGTGATGGAAAGCAGGCTGCCATATTGGTACCTACTACAATCCTTGCTTTCCAACACTATAAGACATTTCAGGAAAGGCTTAAAGACTTCCCTGTTACGGTAGATTATATTAACAGATTTAAATCTGCTAAAGAGAAGAAAGAAACCTTGCAGAGAGTGGCAGAAGGCAAGGTAGATATCATCATAGGAACGCATGGATTACTGGCGAAGGATGTGAAGTTTAAAGACCTTGGTTTGATGGTAATAGATGAAGAGCAGAAGTTTGGTGTAGGCCATAAGGAGAAGCTGAAATTGTTGAAGACCAATGTAGATTCGCTTACCCTTACCGCTACCCCTATACCAAGAACATTACAGTTCAGTCTGATGGGTGCAAGGGACTTAAGTATTATCAATACGCCTCCACCAAATAGACAACCTATACAAACAGAAGTTCAGGTGTTTAATCAGGAATTTATTCGTGATGCTATCTATTATGAAACAGAACGTGGCGGACAGGTTTTCTTTATTCATAATAGAGTACAGGGATTGCCCGAAATGGCTGCTATCATTCAGTCTCAGTGCCCGGATCTGAGTATTTCCTATGCACATGGGCAAATGGAAGGCGATCAGCTGGAAGAAAGAATTCTTGACTTTATAGATAAGCGATACGATGTATTAATCTGTACCAATATTGTAGAGAGCGGTGTGGATATTCCGAATGTGAATACTATCATTGTTAATAATGCGCATCAGTTTGGTTTAAGTGATTTACATCAGCTGAGGGGTAGGGTAGGACGAAGTAATAAAAAAGCATTCTGTTACTTACTTGCGCCTCCAATGAGTACACTTCCATCGGATAGTAGAAAGCGTTTGCAAACATTGGAACAGTTCTCCGATCTGGGTAGTGGTTTTCAGATTGCTATGCGCGATCTGGATATACGTGGTGCAGGCAATATGCTGGGAGGCGATCAAAGTGGTTTTATGGCCGAGATAGGCTTTGAAATGTATCAGAAGATACTCGAAGAATCTATTAAAGAACTGAAGCGTACTTCCTTCAAAGAATTATTTGAAGAAGAGATTAGCAAGCAGGATGATTATGTTACGGATTGCACCATCGATACCGATCTGGAGATACTAATACCCGATAGTTATGTAGAAAGTATTACCGAGCGTTTATCGCTTTATACCCGTCTGGATAACTGTGATAAGGAAGAAGACTTGCAATCCTTTGAAAAAGATATGATTGACCGTTTTGGACCTGTACCAAACGAAGTAACCGACTTGTTTGTTACAGTAAGATGTCGTTGGCTTGCAGTGGGTCTTGGTTTTGAAAAGATGAGTTTGAAAGAGAATACACTAAGATGTTATTTCATTAATAAAAATGATTCTCCTTACTTTGAGAGTGACCTGTTTAGAAATGTTCTTAGTTACATTCAGACGGATACTAATAAGGCTAAACTAAAACAGGCAGCAAAGAACTTTCTATTAGTTGTTGAAGATGTGAAATCGATGGAAGCTATGCATACTTTCTTGCACAAGATGCATAAAATGGTGGTAGTAAGGCCATAGTTAGTTTAAATGGGATGATACTACCTGCAAAATCAATACCCAGAGTGTTATTTGTTACACTTTCGTACTAACGGGTATCGAACGAATACAAATGGATTATAAGATTATTTCAAAGGATTGAGAAAGCTTCATTTTAAAATATATAATATTCAAAAACCCTATTTGAATAATCGGGAGCAGTTTTTTGTATCCTAACTGCTTATTCCGGATATAATCCTTAAAACAGAACAAGTAATTATTTAGACCTCTTAAATGTTCCGTTCAGCGGGTAAAACAACCTGTTC
>CAIVPM010000438.1 GCA_903907815.1 uncultured Chitinophagaceae bacterium
AAAACAGGCGGGTCGTTTAGACATGTACGCACTCATCATTTTGTTCTTCGCTAAGTTCGATACTACGTTAAAAACGTTTGCTCCCATCTTAGCACAATCGCTTGCCCTCAAGGCAAAAGAAATACAAATCAGATCCTTGCTCGATCAACAGGGTAGCAAGTCAAAAGGTAAAACACTTACCAAAGAAGCACTTCGCGAATCAACAGTAGAATTAGTATTAGCATTGGCACAGGTAGCTTGTGGTTGGGCTATCGCAGTCAAAAACAAAACACTCCAGACAATCTTCGATGTCGAAGAATCTGACTTCAGTGTTACTGAGGATGAATTTGTAATAATGGTCGACAACATTTTACAGGCGCTTACCGATAATCTAACCGAACTATTAACCTACGATATTACGGCTATCAATATCACAGAAGCCAAAAACATGGAGTTGGATTATATGGCTGCTAAAGAACAACCAAAGCAACATACTACCGCCAAAAAGACCATCACCAACACACTTACTAAAGAGTTTAAAGCTGCCGATGGTATATTGCTGATTTGCGATAAACTAATGCCAGGAAGGTATAAGAAAACCCATTCAGAAATGGTAACAGAATATTTGTATAATCGTAAAATATATGTACCAGGTGTTAGACATACTAACCTTAAGGTACATACGTATTTAGACGAGGCACATGCTATTCCAGCGTCTTTTATGCACTTCGAAATTGTAGGTATAAACCGTTCCGAAACTACCGACCTGCATGGCGATGGTGAAATAATGCAGTTTAAAGCAGGCAAATATGTTGTAAGACTTAAAGGAACAGGTGTAGTAGATCAGGATGTCAATTTCTCCATCAATAACGGTAAGATTGTGGAGTTGGATATTGCAATGTCACCAAACATAATTACCGGAAGCATTCTTACTTTCTTAGGCACACCAGCACAGGATTATAATGTGAGTGTGGTAGGTACAAACATCAGCATTATGACAGATGCTTATGGCAATTACGAACTATCACAAGTACCAGAAGGGCATGGCTTTATAGAAGTAAGTAATGAAGGAGGGGATTCTATGAGGTTACCTTATTTCTATACACAAGGTCAACACCTTGTAATAGATTTTAACTTCAAAAAAGCATAAGGAATTGCATGTTATATAAATGAAAAGGCTGTCAGTAACGACAGCCTTTTTTGGTAGATAGTTGTTGTATTAATTACCTATTTACTCCTTTCCTCATTGGCATGTATTTTCCCGCTCATCACTACCATTACCAGTCCCAGAAATGCAATGATTGTAAAGGACAATCTAAGGCTGGATGCCTGTGCTATAAAACCTATTAAAGGTGGCCCCATTAAAAACCCCAGAAAGCCAATACTGGATACCGATGCAATGGCCGCTCCGGTAGCCATCTTATGTGTTTTTCCTGCCAGTGCATAAGCAATAGGCACTACCGATGATACACCTACACCTACCAGCATAAAACCAATGGTAGAGGGTATGAGGAAGGGGAAAATAACGGCAGTCATTAAGCCAATAAATATGGTCATACCGCTTGCTCTTAATACGGTAGTGGCACCCATACGGGTTATGAATTTATCGCCCAGAAAACGTCCGGTAGCCATCATCATCATAAACGCTACATACCCTACTGTAGTTAGGTTTTTGCTTACTCCAATTACCTTATTAAAATAAACCCCACTCCAGTCGAACATGGTTCCTTCGCATACCATAGTACTAAAGGCTATAATACCCAGCACCACGAGGTAGGCATCGGGTTTGCCAAACTTCTTTTTAGTAGTTGCCTTATGTTCTTCCTGCTTCATGGTATGCTGGTGCATGACCACCATTCCCATTAAGCAGAGGGTACTAATGATGATGAAATGTATGAACGGTGCTACCGATAAGCCAATCATTAGTGTACCTATACCTACCCCTGTAAATCCGCCCAGACTCCATAGTCCATGAAAGGATGCCATGATGCTTCTTCCATAATGTTTTTCCACCAGTACGGCCTGTGTATTCACGGCTATATTCATCAGGTTGCCAGTAAGACCAAAGAGAAAAAGATTTGCTGCCAGCATCCAAGCTGTTGTAGACAGACCGATACCAATCATAGGCGCTGGAAGAGCAAAGGCTGCCACGAGCAACATGGTACGACTACCATATTTTGTAACCAAGAATCCTGATATGGGTAACCCTACCATGGACCCAATAGGTAGCAGTAAAAGTACCGATCCGAGTGCGGCATTGTTTAAGTGTAACAGGTCCTGAATGTTGGGAATTCTGCATGCCCAGGAAGCAAATCGTAGTCCCGATATAAAGAAGAATATACCGAGTGCCATCCTGTTTTTACTTAGTTCTGTAAGCTTGCTCATCAAGTGTTTCATCTGCTGCAAATATCAGTTAAATAAGGGAGGATAGTACAAATTTGCTACTGTGCTAATTTGCTAATGTACTTTATATCTATGGGTGTAGTTGCGACAAATTGGCTCAATCGTAGGGCTTTAGGTTTGGTTAACTCTCTACACTGGCACAATACTATTTGCGAAATATTCCTCTATTGACTAATGAGAAGTGTTTTCTATTAAATTTGTTGCATTAGAACGAAAGCTTCATAGCTTATTATTGCAATCATAAAAGGAACAATTGCTGCCATGCAACAAAAACATTACGGAATATTATCCATTCCCGTTATCATAGGGGCTTTAGGCTATTTTGTAGATATATACGATCTGCTATTATTTACCATTGTAAGAATTCCGAGTCTGAAGGGATTGGGCGTGCTGGATGCTGCACAACAACTGAATGCGAGTACCAGTATTATTAATCATCAGATGGTGGGCCTATTAATTGGAGGCATTATCTGGGGTACTCTTGGTGATAAAAAAGGACGATTGAGTGTACTCTTTGGATCTATCTTACTATACTCGGTGGCGAACTTTTATAATGGCTATGTAACGAGTATTGAAGAATATACCTGGTGCAGGTTTATTGCGGGTATTGGTCTTGCGGGAGAGCTGGGAGCAGGTATTACACTGGTGAGTGAATTGCTGCCGAAACATAAGCGCGGCATTGGTACTTCACTGGTGGCAGGTATTGGCCTGAGTGGTGCTGTGGCGGCCTACTTTGTATATAAGTTTTCGGGCGACTGGAGGCTGTGTTATAAAATAGGAGGAGGTCTGGGTGCATTGCTATTACTTCTTAGAGTATCGGTAGCAGAGAGTGGTATGTTTAAAGAGGTTAAAGAATCCAATGTATCGAGAGGAAACTTCTTCTTATTCTTTACGGAGAAGAGACGATTTAAAAAGTATATGCTGGCTATTCTGATTGGCTTACCTACCTGGTTTGTAATTGGTATACTGATCAACCTGAGCAATCAGTTTGCCTTTAATCTGTATGGAGAAAAAACACTGGAATCGGGGCGTGCAATTATGTACGGCTATGTGGCTATATCGATAGGGGATATTCTTGCGGGTTTTGTAAGCCAGTGGTTTAAGAGCAGGAAGGTGGTGTTTTATATCTGCTATGCTTTTTCGATACTGGTAGCATTTGCTTATTTTAATCCTGCTATCAACCATAGCAACAATACTATGTATTTCCTATGTGCTATGCTGGGTTTATCTACTGGCTACTGGGCGATATTTGTAACGATGGGAGCCGAGCAGTTTGGCACTAACCTAAGAGCTACTGCGGCTACTACCATACCCAATATGGTAAGGGGTTCACTGCCTTTAATGAATTTATTTTTCAAGGACTATCTGATAGAACATCAGAAGGTAAGTTTTATAAATAGTGCCATTATTACCGGAGTGATAGTGATGGTTATAGCTGTTGTGGCGGTATGGTTTACCGAAGAAACTTTTCATAAAAATCTGAACTATCTGGAGACGGAGGATATACTTCCTTAATTAGCTAAAGTTATAATGTGCTGATTAGCTAATGGGGCAAATATGAATTTGAATTTGAAAATTCGGTGATTTGAAAATTGAATACATTCAATACAATTGCTTGTAGGCTATTATTCTATTTCTAATTCAATAGCGGGATCCCAGAAGTGGGTTTTATAGTCTTTTATTTGATCATCCTTTACTACAATGCCTTCTTTCTCTAATAATTCTTGCATTTGATTGGGGTCGGAAAAGTGAAACTTACCAGTCAGCAATCCTTTGCTATTTACTACTCTATGGGCTGGTACTTTGGGATTTTGACCATGAGAGGCATTCATTGCCCAGCCTACCATGCGGGCAGACTTACCGGTACCGAGATACTTTGCTATAGCGCCATAACTGGTTACTCTTCCCTTAGGAATTAAACGTACTATTTCGAATACATCGAGGAAAAATGACTCAGTCTTCGTCATGAATCAACAGCTTTAATTCTTCATCTTTTTCGGTTGGTAATTCCTTATTCACTTTAAAAGAAAGATAGTGAACCCTGTTGGCTCCTGCAATGTCCAGCTGCTCGTAATGGGTCTTTATTTTAAGCTCTTCGGAGATATTGCTTTCGGCATATACATTGTCCATATCTACCAGCACTTCTATGTTGTAAAGATTAATAACCGTTTTGGTAAAGTTGTATAAATCAGGACTATCCGTTTTAAGATTTACAATACCATCCTGTTGCAGTATAGACTGATATAACCTTAGAAACCTTGGGTGTGTAAGACGCTTTTTATGCTTAGAGTTTCTTAACTGCGGATCGGGAAAAGTAATCCATATTTCTGCTACTTCGCCAGCAGAAAAGTAGTCGGCAATTTTATCTATACCAGTACGAAGGAAAGCAACGTTGGTCAGCTTTTCATCCAAAGCAGTCTTGGCTCCTCGCCATATTCTATTGCCTTTAATATCAACTCCTATAAAGTTTCTGTTGGGGTACATTCTGGCAAGACCTACCGTATATTCTCCTTTACCACAAGCCAGTTCGAGCGTGATAGGATTATTGTTGTTGAAATGATTGCTCCAGTTTCCATTCATGTTGGAAGGACGTTCCAGCACATTATCGAATGTCTTTATTTCATTGAAACGAATTAGTTTTTTCTGACCCATCTTACAAAGTAAAAATTGGTTTACTTAATACAGTTACTGTTCTATAATAATATTATTTTTTCCAGTTGAAAGTTTCTATCAGGTGCTTCATATCCTGCAAGATAAACTCGTTTACCGGTTTGGAAGAATCACTATTTGGTGTAGCTTCTAAATACATAGCACCATAGAGGAAGTTTTTGGTAGAATCGGTGAGGAAGAACTGGTAAGAAGTGGCTACATCGCCCAGTACTTTAAAGAACATTCCATGTACCCCATTTTTATTTACCATCAAGGAATCTTCTTTGCCGGTAGCCTTCACGGTATGCTTACCAGTAAGGGTAAAAGCATCGTTGACAAGCTTCTCGAATTTGTTCTTACCTATCTCTTTATAGCTTACAAATATTTTACCATTGAACTGCGGAAAGTTAACATTGATCCACCAAGGATTTTCGGTAGCTTCTCCAAAGAAAGTAGAATCTTTAATTACCTGTGCATATACAGGATACTCGAAGGAATACGGGTAGCCTTCTTTGCTAAAGGAAGTATATTTTTTCTCTGGGAAATTTATCTTATAGAATCCTTTAGGCTTGGGAGTGAAGGTACTATTGCAAGCGGCAAACCCCAGTGCAACAGCGACTACTATAAACAATACTATTTTAGAATGCATAATATATTTAGCGGATTAACTGATTAATAGATTAGCGAATTAATTATCCTAATCTACTAATTGTGGTTTGATGGTAATCTTTAATCTCTCGATTCTTGTTTTATACATTTCAATTACCATAAATTCAAAATCGCCACAAGGGATTATCTGATTGTTTACCGGAATATCTCCTGCTATTTCGAGCACTAAACCCGCAACAGAATCGCTTTCTCCTTTTACTACATCAAAGGTATCAGCTGGTAATTCCATGATTTTACAAACATCATTAATCATCATCTTTCCTTCGAAGATATAATTGTACTCATCCAGCTTTTTGTAGCTGTGTTCTTCCTCGTCAAATTCATCTTTAATCTCTCCAATCACCTCTTCCAGAATATCTTCCAGGGTAACAATACCACTGGTGCCGCCAAACTCATCCACCACAATAGCAAAGTGAATATGCTTGCTTTGGAAATCTTTAAGCAAATCTTCAATCAACTTTTGTTCGTGAACAAAATATGGTTGACGTATTAAAGTGTGCCAGTCGAAGTCTTCTTTTTCATGTAAGAAAGGGATGAAATCTTTGGTTTGAATGATACCTGCTATTTCATCAAGATCTTCTTTAAACACGGGTAAACGACTATAGTGAAGTTCCTCAATCTTTTTGATCAGGGTATTGTAACTCATTTTATAATCCACAGCATGAACATCCATACGGGTTTTCATGATTTGTTTTACGGTGATATTGCCGAAACTCAAGATTCCTTTCAGGATGTTTTTCTCATTTTCTGAAGTATCGGTACCAGTAATATCTATAGCATGAAAGAGTTCTTCATTGGTAAATGAACCATTAGAGCGTTTGGACAGTTTATTTTCGATTAAATCGGTGTATTTTACCAACCAACCACTGGCTCTTTTACATAAATAATTAATGAATTCGATAAAAGGACCAACATCTTTAGCAAAACGAACGTTGTTTTGGGTAGCCATTACTTTAGGCATTACCTCGCCAAACAAGAGCAATAAAGAGGTTACTGCTACTACTTTAACGATGAACTCTACAAAGGCATACGTTTTGCCAAAATCGAATAAATTTCCAATCAATAGATTGGAAATAACAATGATAGCGATATTGATAAAACTATTGGCAATAAGTAGTGATCCCAATAAAATTTTAGGCTGATCGAGCAGCTCTACAATTCTCTTGAAACTATTGTCCTGCTTAGTTCTTAGCAAATTAATATCCTTGTGGGTTAAGGAAAAGAAAGCTACCTCTGCCCCACTAAGCATGAAGGAGCAAAAGATTAATCCGATCAGTAAAAACACGAATAAAGATGTGCTCTGAACTGCGATAAGCGCAAACACCGGAAAAGAATTAATTATCGAGTGATAATCCAATTTATTTGTATTTAATGAATAATGCGGTTTATTAATTATTGCAATAATAAATGAAACCAATTTGGGCAAAAATATCTTTTAAATTATAATTTCGATTAAAAAGGTAAAGATTCATCTGCTGGAGGCAAAATAGGCCCATCCGAAGAATCTCCTTTTAATGGGGGTACTTCACCATTATTTTGCTGAAATGAGTCCTGTCTTTTATCGAGCATAATGAAACTTTCACCTACTATTTCGGTTGCCTGTTTTTTCTGACCGGTTTTATCTTCCCAGATTTTTGTCTTTAGTTTCCCTTCAAGGTAAATACAGCTCCCCTTTTTAAGATTTTTTATCGCTAATTCGGCTAAAGCGCGCCAAAATACAATGCTGTGCCACTCGGTCTGGGATTGAGTAACACCATTTTTGTCGCGATAATACTCTGTTGTGGCTAGATTAAATTTGGCAACACATATATTGCCATCAATAAAAGTCACCTCTGGATCGCGCCCAAGATTGCCTAATAAAATTACTTTGTTTACACCTTTCATTATTGCTGGTAGATTAGAATTATACTGAGTATTGCAGGTTTAAAAATAGTAAGAATCTTATTATGGAATGCTTAATTTATAATTAATATGTAAAAAGGGTTCTGAAATTGAAATAGAACTATACTCATTTCAATGGTTCAATGTTAAACAATTGGAATGGAAACACTTGTACTTGTTCCTTTACCATGCTCAGATTGTATTATTATTGTACCATCTAAAGCAATCACTCTTTCTCTCATACCCATTAATCCATGATGCATCATCGTATCTACTTTGTCTGGAATAAATCCTTTTCCATCATCCTGAACAATCATTTTTATAAATCCATCTTCATTAGTTAAAGTAATTTCAACATTACAAGCGTTTGCATGACGCATAATATTGGTAAGGCATTCCTGATAAATACGAAATAGAACCAAAGAAGTATTGTGGTTTTCAAGTGAAAATTTCACATCATCTAAGATTGAATTAAAATGAATTTTAAAGTCATTGTTTGTGTAATATTTACCAGCATGCCACTTTATTGCCCCAAGAAGTCCAATATCATCTATCATTTGAGGATATAGAGAATTGTAAAGTCTTCTACTTGTTTTTACGGTTTCATCAGTTATTTCTTTGAATTGCTTAATCTTTTCCTGCATTTTATCTTTATCGCCATCAAGGTGGGTACTAATCCAGGAAGCATCCATTTTCAAGATAGCTAAATTCTGCCCTAGCTCATCATGAATTTCTTTGGCTATAATTTTTCTTTCTTCTTCGCGGATACTTATCAAGTGATTAGATAAGGAACGTAAATCGGCTGCTATCTTTTTTAATTCTTCTTCTTTCTTTTTTAAATTACTAATGTCAATTGCTGTAGTAGAAAGATATTCTGGTTGAATATGCTCATTTTTATGCAACATAACAGTTTGCAATACGGGAATTATTCGACCATTCTTACTTAAAAATTCATTTTCAAATGTTGCAATTCCTTTTTCCATTATCTCTTGAATAACAGATTCGATAATTTTTTGAGCTTTGGGAGTATGGAAATCATTAAAGTGGAACTGTGTAACATCTTCACCTTCAATATTCAGTGCTTTTTTGAATGAATTGTTTTTATATACGTCTCTGCCATCGGGAGTAGAGATTGCAACAAAGGTGCTGGAATACTCAATGATGTCGGCAAGTTGCTTGATTTTCTTTTCGGCAATTTTCTTTTCTTCCTCTTTGTATAATTCTTCCAACCCAAAAGAGACTAGCCTTGTTACTTCTTCTAATAAATGAACTTCTTTATTTTGAAAATAATTAATGCTATTGCTATATACTCCCATAACCCCAATTACTTCATCATTAAATTTAACAGGAAATGTTGCAGCAGATTTAATGCCAGCTTCTTCTGCTGATTTATGCCAGGGTACCGTATTACTATCATTTAAAAATTCGTTTACTATAAATATTTGCTGCTCTTTTATACATTTTGCAATTGGACCATTACCCTCTGGTGAGTTATCTAATTTAATATTCAGGTTATTAAAATAACTAACTGGGTTGCCAGAAACAGATATAAAATTAATTCCATTTCCATTAGGTTTCCCTATTGTAGCTAACTGAAATCCACCAACTTCTGTAAGAATAGTACAAACTTTATTATAAAGATCCTCTTTAGAGACAATCTTGTGCATTATTTTATTTATCCTGCTTAATGTATTGTATAGCTTATTGATACGGGTTAATTCCAGTTTTATTAGTTCATGTTCAGTAATATCACTAAAAATTCCAAGTACTGCATAGGGAATCCCTTTCTCATCTTTTAATGGGACTTTGGAGCTATCCACCCAGATTCTTGTTCCTTCCTGATTATAAATTTGACCTACAAAGTGAAGTCGAGATTTAGCATTAGTTAATACTTCTTTATCCTCTTCATGATAAAAGTTAATATCGTTTTTATCCAAATGTGTAAAATCGAAATTTGTTTTACCAATAATTTCTGCAGGATTTTGTAGACTTAATGATTTGGCAAAAGGTTTATTACAGCCCAGATACACATTATTGCTATCGCGCCAGAAAACAGATTGAGGAATCTCATTTAAAATAAGCTGAGCTACATTATAATCGTTTTGTATACGCTGGTTTTGTTCTTTATATTTTGTTATATCCTTTAGAGAACCAATAATTCTTAAAGCTGCATTGTTTTCTTCTCTTTCTATGATTTGCGCATTAAAAACGGTCCATATTACCGACCCATTCTGGTGATAATACCTAACCTCTAATTCAAAAGCTTTAGTAGAATCTGAATTAATGTAATGAGTAAAGCAATTTTGAAAATTAATCTGATCCTCTGGTATAATTAACTTGTTTAAATTGGTAAGTCCAGTTCCTTTAGGAAAAATTTCATCTTTTGAATAACCCAACAGAGGGAAGAAGTCACTTATTAATCTGGTATTATTATCCTTTAAACACCAATCCCAATACAATATATTGGAATTAGTGAGAATTAATTTAAGAATTTCAATTTCTTGCATAAAGGAGTTATAATTTAATTAAGATAGTTAGCTTTCAACAAAAGCTAAATTTAATTAGTTGAATAATGTAATAACTTAAAAAATCAATATCAACTTATTTGATTAACTGATGTTACGCAACCTTTTGGTTCAATTCAGCTAAATCTCTCAAAGTTATTAAGGCTGCTTTATTTGCTGCTATCATTATTTTAGACTTTAATGCGAAATGATTAGTATTGTGTTTAATTTTCAGTACTTCATATTTCATAAAGGATAAAATAGATGCAATGAAATGATTTGTCTGAGTTTTAATGGTATGTGTTGGAGACTTAGCAAAGGCTGCATTTTGCTTTAAAGATTTGTG
>CAIVPM010000439.1 GCA_903907815.1 uncultured Chitinophagaceae bacterium
AAGTTTCTTTCACGACTCAAGCTCTTAAGTATATACTTAGCTCATAAGTTAATTTCTCATTTGAAGTTGTTTTTTCCCCTTAATCCATTGTAAGTCAAATAACAAATTACTGATTAAAAAAAACAAAAAAAGCCCCAGAGTTTCTAAACTCTGGGGACTATATTCTTTTGTGTTATTTGAAAGCGTTATGCTTTCAACGTTTTGCGTTTTCCCACTCCTGCACCTGCAGCCAGTAGTATCAAGCTAAGTCCACCATCAAATGGAACAGCACCATCTCCACCACCTCCATTACTTGGAGGCGTAAAACCTCCGCTACCATTTACACCCGGACCTCCACCACCTGGTACTGGTGTACCCTGAGCATGACCTTTGCTGACAGCTATTGTTAATACCATCAGTGTAAGAACTGCTACTTTTATTATCTTTTTCATTGTAATTTTTTATTATTTGTTTTGTTAACTCTATTATCATCAGCTAGTCAGTTTTTCCCGACTAGCTGATTGATAACTTTATTTTATTTAGCCAGTAATTCGGTATTATACACTCCTTTACCTTCTTCACTTCTTAGAACTACTGTATACAACCCACTAGAAACAGACTTGTTCATTTTAATAGTCTCTGTTGTTGAACCTTCAGTATGATTGATGGTTGTATTAAATACTTCCTGACCAAGATTATTTACTATTACTACTTTATATTTACCAACAGCAATTTTAGCTGTTTGAATAGTAAATACTTTTTCTGTTACTGGATTAGGATATACACTAATTGAACCTTTAACTGTAGTTACCGGTACCACTTTAGCTGATTTAAATACTACACTGAAACGATTCTTGTATGTATTTGCATCGGTAGTAGCTGTAAAGTTCACCACTGTTTCTGCAGGTACTATTGTATTCAACAATGCATCTTTAATAAATGCCTGAACACCTGGAGCTGAAAACTGATTAGCATCTACTTTCAATTGATAAGCTGTATTAGCAGTTATATTTCCTACTCTTAAGGCTATTTCATCACCAACAGAAGGTAATGCTATACCATTGATACTTAGATCTGTATTAGATTCTACAATAGAAATATTTTCCCCTCCGTTCATTAATTTCTTAACATCTTCAGCACCAATTTCTTTGGTATAGTTTTTATCGAAAGTAGCAACTGTTTCATCTAAATTAGTAGTCACACCATTTACATCTTTCCAGATACTAACATTCAGTATATTTGATTTAGCAGTTCTGAACACTGTAGTTTTAGTACTTCCAGCTACTTTATCGGCTTCCTGAATCACAAACTTAGGAGTAGCAGCAGTATGGTATACCCAGAAACCTTGTCCAGGTTGAATGTTTAAACAAGCTGCATCAGTAGCAATACCAGCAGGACGATTCGTAACAAATGCAGTACCATTATACTGAACAGTAACATAACGTTGTAAGCCACCATTCTGATAAGTAGGATCTAAGAAACAATAGAAGTTTCCTACATTAGTACCTGTAGAACCTGCATTATTAATAATGGATGACCAACTGATAGGACATGCATAAGGATTAGCAATAAATGACCAGCCTTCACCAGAAACATAAGCACTTGCAGGTGTTAATCCATAAGTAGAATTATAGCCACTTGATACAGTTCCGCCACTTCCTATTGCATTGAAGGTAACAGTTCCTGTAATAAGGTTACCAGTTGCTCTTAGCGTAGTTGCTGTTGGCATTGTAGCAGGATTAGTACCCATATTAAAGTTTCTTGAACCTCTAACTACAATTCTTAAGCCCTGGAATGGATTTAGATTTATTCCTTTTGTTCCTCCTGTAGCAGTAGTAGCAGGAGCCCAGTTACCGCTAATACAGGTATATAACGAAGGCGTAGTATTACCATTGGTAGTTAAGTCGAAACCTGAAGTAGCATCAAAAGCTGAATAACCTGGAGTACCTGTTTTACCAGTAATATACACACCATAAGTAGCAGCAGCAGAACCAGCCCCACTTTCCTGCCAGTTTGCAAATACAGAACCTGCATTAGCAACTGAAGGACCAAGGTCGCGATAGTTTCTTAAACCTTTAGGGATAAAACGTTCAACAGTTACAGTACCATTAATAGTACCACCAACCACATCTACAATAGCACTATTGGTAATTGAAGTAGATTTTAATATGATACCAGCAGTTCCTGCATTAAGCGTTCCACTAGTTACAGTAAGTACCCCAGTAATTGATTGTGATCCACTACTAACAGTTGTAGTTCCTGAGCCTGTTAAGATAAGATTAGTAATTGTACCATTTCCGGTGATTGATTGATCAGAAGATCCATCTATATTAACTGTTCCCAGCAATATTCCACTGTTAGTTAAATTACCTGATACAGCAACTATTCCGTTGCCAATGGTCATTGTACCAGCATTTGATAGATTCGTTAAAGTACTAACAGTAGAAGGAAGTGTTATTGCTCCAGTACCAGTATAACTAATAGAAGATAAAGATGAAGTAAACAAGCTTCCGGCAGTTGAAGTAAATCCTGCAAATGTTAATGCATTAGAGCCTACTGTTAAGCTTGTATTATTTAAGGTAAGTGTGCCAGTTAAAGTTGTAGAATTATTTAAAAGAACAGCAGTGTTCGTATTTTGAATGGTAACATTCTTTGGAGAGTTGGTAGTTGGCCATTCATTATCTGAAGCTGTATATCCCCCACCATTGTTATAAATTAAATTTCCGGATGAATAACTTGCAGAAGCTCCACCAGATTGAACATAACCATTACTGTTAATTTGCAATGTACCATTAACAGTAAAGCTTCCATATTTACATAGGATGCCACAACCTAAAGCTAATTTACCACCAGTATTTACTACAACACTAAAAAATTTCTTTTCATTGTCACCATTAGTAGTTGCGTCGCCTGTTAGGGTAGTTGTACTTCCACTATTGATTGCTAAAGTTAAATCATTACCATATCCATTGTCTGTACCGGAAATAGCACCTCCAGAAGCTGAAGAAATGGTAATATTTTGAGTAGTACCATTCATAGTTAATGTTGCTGCACCACTTGTTCCAAAAGTACCATTGGTTACTGTCAAATCACCTTTCAAAGATCGATTTACTGTTAGATTTATTGCTTCATAACTACCATTAATAGTAACATTAGTTGGCCCATTAGTAGCTGGCCATTCAAGTGATTGATTAAAATTATGATAAGAGCCAGAAGTACCTGTAAAACCATAATTCAAGTACGTATTATTTCCATAAATAGGGGAACTTCCAGTAATGAATCCACCATTATTTAATAACAATGTACCATTTACAGTAGTTGCATTACTTAAAGCAACACCACCTGCAATGGTCAGATTATAAAATGCTATAGTACCGGTTACAGTACCAGCGCTTGAAAAACTAATGGTACCTGTAGAACCTGTAAATGATCCATTCTTTGTAAGTGTTCCACCATTAATAGTTAGTGTTTGGGCTGTACCATTATTAAAAGCACCTCCAGCATTAATGGTTAATGAAGAAACACTATAAGAACCATCTAAAGTTACTGTTGCGCCTGATACTATTGTTACTGGCTCATTATTACTGTTTGGCACTAAGCCGCCAAACCAGGTAGCTGATGAACTCCAATTACCCCCACTTCCAGTTGTTAGATAACCCAGATCTACATAACTACTTGATGAGGTTCCAACAGCACCATCAACTGTCACACTAATTATACCGTTTATACCTGGTATTGCAGTAAACGTAATGGAGGTAGCTGTATTACTAATAATATGTGAGAATACACTCGTTGCTCCAACTGTCAATGCTGTTGCACTGGTTAAGTTCGTTCCAGTTATTGTTACTACAGTACCAACATATCCAGCAGTAGTAATACCGTTATTGTTTGCTGTAGAGAAACCAGAAATAGTTGGTGGATTATTCGAAACTACCACATGACCTGATACATTACTGGTAAGTGTTGCACAAGTACTTGTAACTACACAATAATAATAAGTAGTGCCAGAAGTTGTAGTAAGAGGCGTATAATCTGCTGAAGTAGCTCCAGGTATTAAAGTACCCCCACTATTAGAATTACTACTATTACTATACCATTGATAACTAATATTTGCACCACTAGCTGCTACAGATAACGTATTAGCAGTACCATTCACTAAAACATTTTGAGCAGTAGTAGAAGGTTGTGTGGTGATTATAGGAGCATTGAATACCAGATTGTTTAAGTAAAAATTATCTGATCCATTGGTTAAAAAGAAGCGAATATCACTAGGGGTACCTGTGGTACTGAAAGTACCAGAATAGATATAAGAACCATTTGATAAAGTATACGTATTGGAACCAGTATACGCAAAAATGATCGTTAATGCAGTAGAGTTGCTAGGTGCAATTCCTGTATTTACAGGACTAGCACTACCATCAACAATTTTATAAGTTCCACCAGCAGAAGAATAAAACTCCATCAAAGGAGTACCAGAACCATTATCTATATAAAAACCTTCCGTTCCACCAGCATAAATATTGCCATATAACATAGAAAAAGTAATGGTATTTCCAACACTCATAGCAGGAGAAAATGCCCTTGTTACTGTTTCACTGTTTCCTGTTGCTCCATTAGAATAAAAGCCCCAGGAACTAGCACCTAATACACTGGCACCAGCAGAAAAAGCTCCTGCATAAGCACCACTTGGTGCAACAGATGTAGCTGTCCAAGCCCCTAAACCTGTTGTATTGTCATTTAGTCCAGTATACACACCTGTACCTGAAACAGCAGCACTTTTATTAACGGTTAACAATACCGTGTTTGAATTAACTGAACTACATGCACCATTTGTAACAACTGCATGATAATAATAGCTGGTATTAAGAGCTGACGTAGTAAAGCTGGATGATGTTCCACCACTCGACACATTTGCCCAACCAGTACTTCCATTCAATGATTGTTGCCATTGAATAGAACCCGTATATCCTGTTAAGCTAATATTCCCAGTACTTCCAGTACAAATAGCAGTAGTTGTGGCTGCAGCAGTTCCGGCTACAGAAGTAGTTTGTACTGTAATTAAACCAGATACATTACTGGTTACAGCTGGAGAACAAGTACCACTAATAACACAATAATAATAGTATGAACTAGCGGTTGATGTTGATGGTGTAAAGCTAGCAGTATTATATCCTGTTCCAGTAGAAACAACTGTTCCTCCGGTATTTGAATTAGATGAATTGTAATACCACTCATAGCTGATTCCACCCCCACTTGCAGATATATTCAATGCAGTTAAAGAACCACCTATACAAACAGTTTGAGTAGCAGTAGACGGTGAAGCAGAAATAGATGGTAAAGTATTTATAGTAAGCGCAGCACCATTAGAAGTTCCTGTGCCTGTTGGCGATGTACTAACCACCCTTATATAATAAGTTGATCCGCCAGTTGTACCAGAAGGTATAGTTGCACTAATTGACTGGCTACCACTTTCATCTGATGAAACTGTTCCTATATTAGTTGTTGATGCAAAAGAATTATCTGGCGATAGTTGTGCAGTAAATACACAGGTTCCATTAGTGAAATTAGCCGGAGGCGAATAGGTAAATGGAACACTAACCCCCGATCCAGCACATAATGGCGATGTAATAATAGTACCTGTAGTAATAGTATTCGATGTAACTGTTAAAGTAGCTGAACCAGAAGTAGCTGATGGACTACAAGTACCACTTACTACACATTGGTAAGTATATCCATTAAGACCTGCTGACGGATTAGTAATTGTAAGTGTAGCAGTAGTTGCACCATTATAAACACCTCCATTGGAAATATCACCAAATCCACTTCCTGTATTTTCCTGCCATTGATAGGTTAAACCTACTCCAGTAGCAGAAACGGTATAGGTAGCAGTACCTGCCCCAGCCCCTACTGTTTGTCCAAAAGGACTTCCAGTAATAGCAGGTAAAGCATCTCCAATTCCATTTACTGAAACGTTTTGACCTGTTGCACCAGTAGTAGTAGCAGTAATATTATCACTGTAACTAGTATTGGATGAAGGTATAAATTCTACATAAATGGTTTTGCTGACAGAACCACTAGTAGGACTTAGGGTTATACTACCTGTTGTATAACCACTTCCAGAAGATTGTGAAATCTGAAACCCTGAAGGAGGAGTTACTGAAATGTCTGCAACAAGGTTATAACCTGAAATAGTAAAACTTTGAGGAGATGAGGTAGAACCCACACATGTATGCCCTAAAGAAGAAATACTACCAACAGTTATGGAAGGTAAGGCAGTATAAATAAGATTAATGTTTCCACTTGAAAACGCAATACTAAATACACCAGTCAATGCATTTGTTAAACCAGTACTTGATATAGAAATATTATTGGTAGAAGGCGCTGAACCAGTATAGGTACCAATTGGCCAGGTATAAGAGTTTGTGCTTACAAAACTTGCAATTGTACCATTTAAGGTAATATTAAAATTGGAACCAGCAGTAGCACTATTCGTAATGGTGCCAGCAACCAATTTATCCCAGTTTGTACCAGCAGTTCCTCCTGAAGGAATGGCATTAATATCAACATTGTAAGTACCTCCAGCACCTAATGTAAGATTACCCGTAGTTATTGTACCAATTGTTCCAGCAGTGTTTGGACTTATAGTTCCATTAACCGATACAGTTCCATTAACCGTCCCTGTACCACTCAATGTTGCTCCAGACAAAACTGTAACAGCAGATGCAGCAGCAAGTGATCCATTAACATTTAATATACCTGCATTCACAGCTGTTGTACCAGTATAAGTATTAGTCCCATTAAGCGTAAGGGTACTTGAACCAACTTTGATAAGACTATTTGAAACAGATGATGAAGTACTATTTGATGCAAGACCATCGGTAATAGCACTCGATTCAGTAAAAGTATTAGTATTTCCTATGTATATTTTTCTGCTATCAGCAACAGTATGCTGAGTACCTACAGCACCTAATCCCCAATATATATTTCTATTTGCTCCACCATCCCAATCATCCTGTAGGTAAACGCAATAGTCGGTAATAGGATTAGCATTATTTAAAGCAACATCATAAAATGTAGCGATAGTGCCGCCTTTATTAATATATACGTTCATTCTGTCTGAGGCAGTAAGCACCAATGAAAAAGTATAATTTGAATAAGTTGTTTGATCTCCGCCCAAACTACTGGTTAATGTTGAAGAACCAAATACTTTCCAGTTGCTCCAACCACCATTTGATGGACCATCCAGTCGGACAGAAATGGCAGCATTGTTTAACCTATCAGTCCAGGATGCTCTAGCTGTAGGACTTGACAATAAAGAAAAGCCAATTTCACCATATGCCCTAGTACAAGATAAAGTGATTACTACCGAGTCACCTATTTTCAAACTTCTTAAGTTAGTAGTCAAATCAGTAGTAGTTCCTGTAGTAGTAAACTTTCTCCAGCCAACAGACTTCTTATTACCATTGTTAGCCCATTGTCCATATTGATAGGAGCCTGAGTTAAAATTACCGCCACCATCGCTCAAATTAGTCGGATAATTCGCTGCTTGTTGCGTATAGGTTGTTGTTGTCTGGCTATTACCAAAACTGCTGAATAGAACAAGCAGACTGGTAATAAATAGAAATTTTGGAAACCAGGTGTTACCATTGGCAATTAATGAAGCTGCAAATCGTGTAGATTTTTTCATAAACAGTGTTTTATTATTAAGCATTAAGATACTCACAAAGGGAAGCAACAACATACTACTGCAAATACAATACAATAAACCAGCAGTATTGAAGAAACAAAACAGAAATACAAGCGCAATTATTCCATAAAAGAACCAAGTAGAAATAAATTTCATGTAGCTTTTAGTTGTTCTATATTATACAGTAGCAAAGAATGTACGGTATAAAATATTTGTTATTCAATCGTTAAATCAGAAACAAATGTATTGTGTGTTGTGTAATAAATACACATAACGAAAACGTTTCCGTACATTTAACTTATATTTAACTACCATTAAATACTACAGCCTTGCAGCGAGTTAATAGCTATATAATAGAAATAAACAAATTCTAAATC
>CAIVPM010000440.1 GCA_903907815.1 uncultured Chitinophagaceae bacterium
AAAATAAATAAAATGCAAGTAAGATTTCAAAACAGTCCAAAAGAGACCAGTCAAATGAACACGCAGGAATTACGTGAAAATTTTCTAGTACAAGGTTTAATGAACCCAGGTAGTATTGAACTGGTTTATTCTCATTATGACCGATTAATTATTGGGGGTGCAGTACCTACAGAAGCTGCTATAGCTCTTCCAAATGAGGAGGAACTTAAAGCAAAGTATTTTCTGGAAAGAAGAGAAATGGGAATTATTAATATTGGCGGAAAGGGAACAGTAACTGCTGATGGAGTAGCTTATGAAATAGAGAAACTGGAGTGTGTATATTTAGGCAAAGGAACTCAGGATGTTAAGTTCTCTAGCGCAGATGCTGCCAGCCCAGCTCAGTTCTATATTTTATCTTTACCAGCACATCATACTTATCCAAATAAAAAAATGACAAAGGCTGAGGCAGCACCTGTTCATTTGGGAGATATTTCTACTTCCAACAAAAGAACAATTTATAAATATATTCATAATGATGGTATTCAAAGTTGCCAGTTAGTAATGGGACTTACAACGCTGGAAGCTGGTAGTGTATGGAACTCAGTTCCTCCTCATACGCATACTAGAAGAATGGAAGCATACTTCTATTTTGATGTAGATGCTACCCAAAGAGTAATGCACTTTATGGGAGAGCCTCAAGAAACAAAACATCTGGTTATAGCAAATAACGAAGCTGCTATATCTGCTCCTTGGAGTATGCACTTTGGTGTAGGTACAGCAAGCTATGGATTTATATGGGGTATGGCTGGAGAAAACAAGGAGTTTACCGATATGGATCCAAAACCAGTTGCTACATTATTATAACCTTTTAATTATACAGGTATGTTTTATAAAGCAGTTTTCAGTATATGCTTATTTATGGTCTCCTCTTTCATACATGCACAGGAAAAAACAGATAGTGTAAAAACCGATTCTGTAAAAGTATATAAGCCTGCTGTTTTGCCAGCAGGATATATTCAGCAGCTTGATGTGGTATATACAAATGGTACAGGATGGAATAAAAAGCTGGATTTATACATACCTCCTTTAACGGGGAAACCTACGCCAATCATTATAAATTTTCATGGTGGTGGTTGGGTTAGTGGTGTAAAAGAATCGCAAAGCGGAGGGTTTAAAACCTATTTTAAGGAAGGATGGGCGGTAGCCAATATTGAATATAGAATGACACATGAAGCTAAAGCTCCTGCAGCTGTGGAAGATGCCCGTTGTGCATTAATATATATCATTAAAAATGCTAAGGCTTTAAATGTTGATGTAAATAAAATAGTTATCATAGGTGGTTCTGCCGGAGGGCATCTGGCTATGATGGCTGGCCTTTTAGGTAACGATCATCGTTTTGATACAAACTGCCTTGGAATTGATAATGTCAAAGTGGCTGCCATTATAGATAAATGGGGTATTAATGATGTATGGGCATGGGCATATTGCTGCAAAAGTCATTCTGCTCAAAACTGGCTAGATACCAGAAAGAAAGATGAAGCTTATGCTAAATCGCTTTCTCCTATTACTTATGTTACAAAGAATAGTCCTCCAATGTTTATTGTTCATGGAGATGCAGATTCTACAGTACCGCACGAACAATCGGTTATACTTCATAATAAGCTGGTAGAACTTGGGGTAAAAACAAAATTCGTGACTGTCCCTGGTGGTGGTCATGGGAAATTTACAAAGGAGCAGACTGTGGATGTAAATAAACAAATTATTGAGTTTATTAAAAGCCTTGATACCTTCCAATAAATGAAATTATTTTCTGTTACTTATAGGCTAATATTTATACTGGTTTTTCTGTTGCTTACAGAATTGTCAACCAATGCTCAGGCTATTTTGGATGCCAACGGACCAGGTAAAACCTATGAATTAATTGATAGTATTCTGGCGCCAATTTCTTATCCGGCAATAGAATCTCCAGACCAGTCAGGCGGTACACATATTTCTTTTGGAAGACATATTGTTGAAGTATGGGATACTACCTTGAAAAAATATGTTTTTGAATTTTATATTCACGCCTTAATTGATAATGATGTTGCTACTCAGGATACAGATAGACAGCGTGTGGAGATAAAAACCTATGCTCCATCTCCCGATTCGGTAAAGGGGAAACAAGGTGACCTGATGACCTTTAAATGGATGTTTAGATTGCCAAAAGGTTTTCAGCCTTCCTTAAATTTTACACATATTCATCAAATAAAAGGAGTAGGAGGTGATGATAATGATCCCATTTTTACCTTGTCACCTGTAATTGTAAGTGGAACACCTAAACTATGTGTAAGATATGTTTCAGATAGCATTCAAAGTAATTCCAGTAATTCATTTACTTTATTAACATCTTCTAATTTGTCTAAGTTTTTAGGAGTTTGGCTACAAGTTACAGAAGTTATAAAATTCGATTCTACAACTGCTGGTTCCTATAGTATTAAAATAACTAAGGTTGGCGATACAGCTGTTTTATTAAAGTATAATAGTACTGCAATAAAGACGATAAGAGCTAGCAATACTTTTGCACGTCCTAAGTGGGGCATATACAGGAGTATTTTATCTCCATCATATCTTAGAGATGATTCACTGCGCTTAGCTCACATCACCATTTATAAAGGATTGACTGCATTGCCTGTAAATATTATAAATTTCAACGTAGTTAATACGGGTAATAACGTTTGTTTAAAGTGGACCGTTGAAGAAGAAACATCTGTCAATAAGTACATTATTGAATCTAGTGATAATGGAGTAGATTTTAGGGATATATTTACATGCATGTCTTCCTATAACAAATTCTATACTTATACAGATCAGAAAACTTTAGATTGTAAATATTACAGACTGAAAGTTGTGAATTCTAATGGAACTTATTTCTATTCAAAAATAATTTTAGTTAATCCCAACCTGGCCAAGATTAACTTATATCCTAATCCTGCTTCGTCTTACATTACTATCAATACAAAAGACCAATTAAAAAACGCTTTTTTTACAATAAGTACTATTTCTGGTAATATTGTAGAGAAAGGTATTTTGTCAAACTTTGAT
Organism: uncultured Chitinophagaceae bacterium; assembly: GCA_903907815.1. Classification (GTDB taxonomy): domain Bacteria; phylum Bacteroidota; class Bacteroidia; order Chitinophagales; family Chitinophagaceae; genus CANFLJ01. The sequence continues at coordinate 3,061 of CAIVPM010000440.1, forward strand.
AATCATTTTCCTACAACTGCTCTTAAAAATGGAATTTATTTCTTTCAGTTATTTCAAAACAATAAGGTAATTTTTAATACAACACTTTTTATAAATAAATAAATCAAATAGTATAAATCTCAAAAACGATTCTCAATGAAAAAGTTAATTTACGTTTTATTATTCTTAATGGCTTATAGCTATTCAAATGCAACTACTTATTATTGGATAGGTGGTACTGCTGCTACTTCATTCAACTCAAAAAGTTACTGGACTACCGATCCTGTTGGGCGGGCAGCTGTTGGCGCTACAGGGGCAATAACAATTGGCCTATCCGATGTTTTTATTATCGATGGTACAAACGTAAGTAGTTCCCCTGTTTTAACTGGTCCGGTAACGATTACTTTTACAACATTAAGTGCTACACCATTTGCTCAATTGAAACTTGTAAATGGAGCTAATGTAAATCTAGGCAGAGCTACTTCAGGTTCTAGTGTAATCGATTTAAAGGGAGATGGCACGTCAGCACCTGATTTAGTAATTGATGCAACAAGTACTCTTACTGCAGGCTCTGCAAATTATGATTTTAATGTACAGTTGATTGTAGATACCAATGCTACTGCATTAATAAGTGGTAATGTTTATTTATCTCCTGCAGTAAATTATGTTCATACACGCAGTTATATCACTTCTAAGGCTGCAGGAAATGTTGTATTTGCTACTGGAGCACAATGTTATATCTCCGATTCTTCTGCTTCAAGTGGATTTAATGCGTCTGTTGAAGGTGGTATTGTCTTCCAGTCAAATTCTTCATTGTATTATTATACTGGACGAAGTCCTGTTGGAAGTAGTTCTACTTTACAAATAACTAAATTTGAATCAGGTAGTAATTTGTATTTTAGAGGAAGCAATGTATCTTATGTTGATGGCGTTACAGCTTATAGTAGTTCAAGTTGGGTGAATGCTAAGTTCTTAGCCAATGTATTCATTCAGAATGGTGCAACTTTTACTGCAGATGGAGCTGCAGGAAAAATCGAAAATCTAACTATAGATGCAGGTTGTACTTTCACAACATATAAAAGTGGTCAGACCCCTATTCTTGGTAATCTTACTGTAAATGGAATACTAAATAGTGTTTCTCCTAGTACTAATAGCATTGTAATGGGTGGTAATACAGCTCAAACAATTACTGGTTCTGGTTCAATCATTATTCCTTCACTTTTAGTATGTGATAATAGTAATGTAACACTTTCGAAAAATATCATAGATTCTGTAAGTACCATCGTGTCTGGAAAACTAGACTTAGGGATAAACGGTTCTATTTCAGGTCCTTCTACTTTTACAAGTAAAGTAGGTTCTACAGCTCAAGCACTTATTGGAAATTTAACCGCTGGGTCTAATCTTATTACGAATGTAGTTGGTACTATTACAGGTGTAAATGGACTTACTGTATCAGGTTCTGGAATTCCTGCAAATGCTAATGTTGTTGCTTTTTCTTCCAGCGGCGCAACTATTACTATGTCTCTTCCTGCTACAGCAACTTCTACTGCTGATACCTTAAATTTTGCTGGAAAAGTTGCTACACTTTCAACGGCTAATCCTAATGGATTTGATAGTACAAATGGTTGTATTAAAGTTGCTGGTATAAAATCATTTCAATCAGGAACAAACTATATAATCAACGCTGCAACAGTTCATCCTATTGGAATTAGTTCTATTGCAACAACTAATATGAATGTTGGAAATATTACCTTGAATGCACCAGTTACTACTAATTTTAAAACAACAGTATTAGGTACTTTAACTTTAAATACTGGTAAACTAGTTATTCGTCCAGTTGATACATTACGTATCGCTTCAGGTAACGACATAGCCGGAGGCTTATTTAGTAATACAAAATATATTGTTACTGATGTAAGTGGATCAAATGTAGGTGTGTTAAGAATAGATTCTTTCACATCCGCTAAACTTTTCCCTGTAGGAACTTTGAATGATTTTTTACCTATTACGTTTAACCCTGCTGATACAGCTAGTTTTGCTGTAAGTGCATTTACAGGTGTTACCACTAATGCAAATCCATCTGGAACTTCATTTACCTCAACTGCCAAAAGCTCAATAGTTGATGCAGTGTGGAATGTTAGTCGAATTAAAGGTGTAGGAAATGTTTCTGTTGGACTAAACTGGCCACAAAGCCTAGAGGGGAATAAATTTACAGCGTTCTCTAATACTCAGATAGGTATTTCAAAATATGATTCTACATTAGGTTGGACTACAGCAATAGATTCTTTAGCTAACAATACTATTAATACTGCTGTGGCAACATTTAGTGGTTTTACCAGCTTTTCTGTAGGACAGATTAATGTGGCTTTGCCTGTGCGTATTAAAAATGTAGCAGCATCACTTAATGCGAATACGGCTGCTATTTCATGGCAGGTAGAAAATGAAATTAATATCGCAAGTTTTATCGTAGAAAAAAGTGCTAATGGTGTAATGTTTAATAGTCTTGGAACAGTAAAAGCATTAAACAATTCTACAGCTATAAATAACTATAATTTTAATGATCCTTTTATAAATGCTATTAATAATTATTACAGAATTAAATTAGTTGGTATGGATGGTTCTGTTAAATATAGTTATGTACTATTAGTAAAAAATAGTCCATTAATACAGGTGCAGGCTTATCCTAATCCGGTTAAAGCTAAAAGCCCTGTAACCATTGCTTTTAATGCGAATATTTCATCGTTAGCAAGTATAAGTGTGGTAGATATGTCAGGGAAAATAATTTCATCTGTAAAATCTACCATAAGAGAAGGTGCCAATACAATTTCAATAGAAACAGGCAATAATATGATGCCTGGTAATTATATAATTTCAATTATTTTAAATAATAATCAGGACGTAGTAATTAATGTTCCAGTTATTGTAAACTAGGTGTAATCAACCCTTTCCTTTCAATCGTTAATAGCCGGATATTCTTATTCGGCTATTTTAAAATCTGGTTGTACATTTATCATTATCTTTAAACATAGGGTTTATTAATTATTAAAAATAGTATACATGAATATCAAGAATCTACTCCTGCTGTTGGTGCTTTATACTATTACTGTAGTAAGCAATGCTGCTACCATTAAGGCAGTAGATATTACTACTTTAAACAATGCTATAAGTAAGGCTATCCCTGGCGATACAATCATGATGGTTGCTGGTGAATGGAAGGATACAAAAATTGTTTTCGAAAATAATGGAACAGCCGCCAATCCAATTGTTATTATAGCTGAATTTCTAGGCAAAACAATATTGACAGGCAATTCTTCAATTAAGTTCGCCGGCAATTATTTGGTAGTTCAAGGTATATGGTTTACCAATGGGTATTCAGAAAATGCAGTTGTAGAATTTCGTAAGAACGAGAAGCTGTTAGCCAACAATTGTAGGATAACTAATTGTGCAATTGATAACTTTAGTAAACCTGATAGATTCAATAGCGATAGTTGGATAATTTTCTGGGGTAAACATAATCGGATAGATCACTGTACCATTGGCGATAAGCTAAACTGTGGCGCCACCTTAATTGTGAATTTAAATGATGAACGAGATCAACAGAATTTTCATATTATCGATAGCAATCATTTTAATAAACATTCACCTTTGGGTAGTAATGGTGGCGAAACAATTAGGGTAGGAGTTGCCCGTTATTCTCTTACGTCTTCCAACACTGTTATTGAACATAATTATTTTGAACATTGTAGTGGCGAGGTAGAAATTATTTCCGTAAAAAGTTGTTACAATAAAGTAAATCAGAATACCTTTTTTGAATGCGAGGGTGGATTGGTTTTACGACATGGTAATCACAACGAAGTATCTGGCAATTTATTTATAGGTAACAACAAACCTCATACGGGTGGTATTAGGGTTATTAATCCTGATCATACAATAGAAAATAATTTAATACTTAACTGTTCGGGGGTACGTTTTAGAGCAGCTTTAAGTGTTATGAATGGTGTTCCTAATTCTCAGGTAAATAGGTATTATCAGGTAAAGGATACTAAAATACAATACAATAGTTTTATCAATTGTGCCAGTATTGTTTTTGGTGCAGGTAAGGACAATGAACGTAAAACAGCTCCGCAGAATGTAGGGTTTAACCACAATTTTATTTTTACCCATAGTTCTTTGCCGTACGAAGATTTAAACAATGATGGAGGAATGCTGTATCAGTCCAATGTTGTCAATATGACATATAATATTGCTGTTCATAAAGTTGAATTATCCAAAGGATTTGCAACTGCGCCTACTAAAGTAATTGAATGGAATGGACTTCATTTCGATTATCCTATAGATAATAATGCAGGTGCTGATTTAACCAAAGTTGCTTTTGTACAAAAAGAAAAAACCGGGGCATCCTGGTTTAATCTTAAACTCAATAATTGCAGAAAGGGTAATATAATAAAGGTATCTGCTACTCAAAGCAAAAATCTCCCAAACATAGTTGCATCTGCGGCTATTAACGATACTATTTTATTGACAGATTCTGGGTTGTATAAAATAGAATCGACTATTTTTATAAACAAACCGCTTAGTATTATATCAGTTGGAAAGTCGCAGTTTGTAAATGTTGCCGAGAAAACATTAACTGCTTTTATGAGCATTGAAAATGGAGGTAGCCTTTTTATTAAAGGTGTTTTATTTAACAGTGCTTATCAGAGTTTTGGTGATGTGGAATCGGCTATTGCAACTACTACCAAAAATATGGTACAGCATTATACCCTGAAGATGGTGGATTGTGAATGTTTTAATTTTAACGAAAATAATTATGCTTGTTTTAAAGCCAGTAAAAGCACCTTTGCCGATAGTGTTGTTTTCGATCATTGTATTTTTCGCAACATGAGTGGAGCTGCTATAGACTTGTCTGCGGAAAAGGAATATAAAGGAATCTATAATGCCGAGATTGTTATGGTTCGCAACTGTGTTTTTACCAATATGCTGGCAGGCGCTATAAATGTGTATAGAGGTGGTAACGATGAAAGCACTACAGGGCCATTTGTAACAATCGATCATTGTGTATTTAACGATGTAGACAATCGCGAACAAGGCTGTGTAGTAAAATTGTTAGGAGTACAGTATGCAAGGGTTATTAATTCTGTTTTTAATAATTGCGGGAAGGGTGGAAGAACAGTTTGGTTTGAGGAATTGGGGTGGGATAATGTGAAAGTAGATTATTGCAATTTTTTTAATGCTGGTAGAGTAGAATCTTTTCATGGTAAACTCTTTGGAAATAATAATCTACAATTGAACCCTCTTTTTACCAGGGAAGATAATTTGGATTTTACGCTACAAATAGCTTCACCATTAATCCATAAAGCAATGGATAAAAATAATATAGGCCTACAATAAATATGCTAAGATACTTTGCACTTAGCAAAGCTGTGTTGTAAGTTATTAATGGCTCCTTAAAGAATTTGTGCTAGGTATAATTAATGCGCTAAGATACTTCTATAAAATCGTGCGATTCTGCAATAAATTCTTCTTTACTTACTAGCTCAGGTACAGTAAATAAAGTGCTAGTCATTTTATTGGTAGGATACATCTTTCTGAAATAATTTTCGGCAGTGTGCTTTGCAAGACTTAGTTTATAGTCGTTAGTATCCGACTTTATACCTATACGGATGGTTAAATTCAACACATCGTCTATAATTACTTGTATTGTTAATATGAAATAATGCATAACTACCTATATGAATTTAAAAATCTTATTTAAAATATTTATAAACCAGACAATTAATAATTTCTAATTTTTTAATCAAAGTTTGTTTTTAATTAAATGCTATATGCAATTTCAATCGTATGTTCTATTGATGTAAAACAAACAACGAAATTAATATAACTCATTTTAAAAACAACGTTTTCGATCCTATTTATTTTATCTACTGTAAAATTGGTTACCTCAATATCTCTATTGTTAGTGCCTTTTTACTGCTAAACTGCTGTTATACCTGCTTTTGTACTGTATTTTATACCTTGATAAAATCATTTTTTAGGATGGCTTCAAAAGTATATATGATTTTAAAATGAACAAAAGTTTTTAAGTAGTAAACTTTACAATATAAAATTAAAGTTTTATATTGCTATGTATATGTTGTATTGGTTTATAAATGTTATAGATCATTGCATTTGTTATAGTGTAGTTTAAACAATAAAAAAGTTTTAGCAGGTATAGTATTTCCACAAAAATAAATAAATGTACTTTGTTATAAATAAAGTATTGTTTATCCAATGGTATAGGTAATTTTGTATCGCTAATTATTAGAGGGTTCAATACCTTCCTTTATGATTAAAAATATAATGTATATTAACCTGAGCTATCAAAAGGATAGAAAGGGTACTGTTTTAGAAACAAATACTTTTAACGGATTAAATAATCCTGTATTCACTACTTACATTCTCATAAAAAAGGTTCTTTTATTGATAAACATAACTATGGTTGCCACAAAAAGAATTATGGTTGTGATAAACATAACTATGGTTGCAATAAAAAGACTTATGGTTGTAATAAACATAACAATGGTTGCCACAACCATAACTATGTTTGTAACAAAAATAACTATGGTTGCGACGAAAAGACTTATGGTTACAACAAAAAGAACTATGGTTGTGATAAAAACAACCTTTTTTGCTAATATTTTTCGTCTTTTTGGGGTTAATACTATATTTTTTATAGCATCCATAATTCTCTTACTAAAAAAGAGAGTCTATGCACTTGCATCCATTATTGCTTCCTTTGCTTTAATGGCAAACTTTTATCAAATTTTTGTTGGTCATATTAGTAACTTAAAGGGTTACAAT
>CAIVPM010000441.1 GCA_903907815.1 uncultured Chitinophagaceae bacterium
GGGTGATGCTAATCCCTGGCGCTGGAAAAAAGGAGGGTTATTAAGTTTTAGTGCATCGCAGGGATCTTTAACCAACTGGGCAGCCGGTGGTGATAATTTTTCACTTGCGGCAAATGCATATTTCAACTATTTTGTTTTATTCCAGAACAAGAATTTCAACTGGGATAATAGTATGGATATAAATCTTGGTTATGTTCAAACTACCAGTTTAGGAAGTCGTAAAAATGATGACCGCTTTGATTTGTTGAGTAAGTACGGTTATAAACTGGATTCTACCGGAAAGTGGCTGGTATCTACCCTATTTAACTTCCGTACACAATTCTTTGATGGGTTTTCGTATAATAATAATGTGGCAGACTTCTCATCTGCTTTCTTATCTCCAGCATACATGTTGTTCTCTTTGGGTATAGATTATAAACCCAGCACTAAATTTAGCGCATTCATTTCTCCGCTTACTTCCCGTACTATATTTATTGCTAACGATTCGCTGGTAAAAAAAGGATTATACGGTGTTCCAGTAGGTAGCCATAGTATTTCGGACCTTGGAGCTTTTGCTACCTTTAATTATGCCAACTCAATAGGCAAAAACGTTACTTATAAAGGAAGATTGGATTTATTCTCGAATTATAAAACCGATCCGCAAAATGTAGATTTATTTATGACAAATCAGTTCTCGTTTAAAATAAATAAATATTTCTCAGCTACCTATAGCCTTGATTTAATATATGATGATAATGTAAAACTATTTGGCCCAGATCATAACTCTCCGGGCTTACAAAGCAAGAGTATAATAGGTATTGGTTTCCTAAAAGTACTGGATACTAAGAAAAGATAATAAATATCGTTAACGACTGTTTTAAAACAACAGAAAGGATTGTAAAATCTCACTTGAATAAACATTAGAAAAATTGTACTATCTGTACACACATAAAGAATGAAGATTGTAATAATAGGTGGCGGTATAGCAGGTTTATCTTGTGGCATTTTATTGCATAATAATGGCGTTGATGTTATTGTAAATGAGAGAGAATCAGACATTCCAATTAAAGGAAATGCATTTCTGATGCATGCTGATGGATTGTCTATTTTAAAGGAATTTGCAACGCAGCAAATGATTGGAAATATTCCCGGAAAAGAAATAGACACGTTTATTTTAAAAAGACCCGATGAAACAGAAATAAAGTACTTAAAGCTGGAGCCCTGGCAAAGTATTAAACGAAAAGATATTATTGAATTTTTATACCATTTATTTCCCAATGACCGTATAAAAACAGGCAGAGTATTCTCGCATTTTTTGTATCAGGAAGAAAAAGCAATTGCTGCCGTATTTAAGAATGGAGATACCGAATATGGCGATGTTTTTATTGGTGCCGATGGTGCAAACTCTGCTGTAAGAGAAGAACTGTTTGGTAAAATTAATTTTGAGAATACAGAAGTTAAAGAAGTAGTTGGTGTTTTGAGCCATCCATTTCTGGTTAAATTTAATGCCAATGTTTTTAATAAATATCATTCTAAAGAAATTGGTTTATCATTTGGATATATTCCAACATCCGATGAAGAAATAGTATGGTATATGCAGTACGATACTTCCTTATATAATCTGGAAAATAATACAGCAGATTCCTTAAAGGATTTATGTACTCAACTTACTAAAGATTTTCCTTCTGTTGTTCATCAGATTATAAAACTAAACGATTTTAATGCTACTTATTTATGGCATGCTAAGGATTTTGATATCCTACCTGCTTTCCATAAAAACAATATTGCTTTAATAGGAGATGCAGCTCATTTAGCACTTCCATTTACCAGCGCAGGCACTACCAATGCATTGGTTGATGCTAAGGTTATTACTGATAAAATTCTAAGTTGCAGTGATATAGAATCTGCATTTACAAGTTATTACAAAGAGCGCTCCCCAGTATTATCCGAACACTTAACCTTGGGAAGAGAAATTAAGAACAAATTTCTTCATCCTAATAAGGAAGATGACGATGAATTAAAAGTGCCATTAATCTCGCATAAAAAGCTGCATAATCAGGTAGCTCCCAAAAACAAAAGAATTCATTTATTATATTTTACAGATCCTGTTTGTTCTACCTGTTGGATAATACAGCCACAACTTCGGAAATTAAAACTGGAGTATGAAAACTACATTGAAATAGAATATTGCATGGGAGGTTTATTACCTTCCTGGGAAAATTATAATAGAGGAAATATCACCTCACCATCAGATGCATATGAATATTGGGAGAAGATAAATGAGCAACAAGGAATGCCTATTTTCCCAGATGTATGGCGCGATAACCCATTGCCATCATCCTATCCCCCTTCCATTGCATTTAAAGCGGCACAATTGCAGGATACAGATAAAGCCATTATCTTTCTTAGAAGGATAAATGAAATGCTGTTCTTTGAAAATAAAAACATTGTAGAAAATGTACTATTGCATAGAGCCGCATTTGAATCAGGATTAGATGCTGCAAGATTAATGCGCGATCTGGAAGGAAAAGCGCAACTATTATTCGAAGCTGATCTTACTCTTGCACAGGAATTAAGCATTAATACTTTACCTACCTTTATTTTTACCGACCGGTATAATAACTCTAAAATTCTAAAGGGATTTCAGGAATATGCAAGCTTTGAAAAGATATTGTTAGAATTTATTCCCGATGCAACCAAGTCGTTGATTACAAAGAGATACAATAAGATATTTAAAAAATATCCAACATTAACTACCTCAGAATTTGCTTTTCTAACAGATAACTCTGCTGATGCTGCAATCTGTATTCTTACTCAACTTTTTAATAAAGGAATTGTGTGTGAACACAGTATAAAGAACAATGAAACTATATGGAAACTACATTCCAAGTATAGTTAGAAGCTCCATTTTAAATTATAAAAAAATAAAGCAATAATGTTTCTACACATTATTGCTTTATTGGTATTACTATTCAAATAAATCTATCTGATTTGTTTCTTCTTTAGGCTTTGGTTCCCAGGTCATTTCTATCGATTTACTATAATCCATCAGCTTAGCACCTATTGCCTTCCAGCCCATTACTTCCACCATTTTAGCCAGTTTAAATTTAGCAAGATGCACCTGACTACCTCTGCCAGTTTCTACCTTTAATATTGGCTCTTCTTCGGTAGTTACACATTCCACATAATTACCAGTGCCTTCTTTAATAAAAGTATATTTATTACGAAGAGTTGTAGTTTCTATTTTAAAGCGCTTTACATTAAACTGTCCTTTATCAGAGTCCTTATAAACAGCGGTAATTATCTTGTCAGAAATAAACTTTTCTATCAACACTATCTTATCACCATCAAAGCGTTGAGCCGTTTCTGTATCAGTAATTTCGTATGTTCCATCATTGTAAATTACCAATATTTTTTCATCTTCAAACATTCCTAAGTACACCCCTTTTTCTTCGGTATTTAATCTTCCAAACTTATCATCAAACCAAAGTTTTCTGCCCGATAAGGTACTTCTTCCTGCTTCTTTAAAGCGAACCTGCTTAATTGAAAACTTAGTTACAATATTACCTTGCGAACCTCTTCCTTTTATTTCCATTTCTTCGAAATAAAAATCAAACTCTTTTTTGCGGGAAGAACAGTTTGGGCTTAACAAAATCTTCAACACTTCAGCCTCCCCATTGGCATTAACAGAGAAGTAATGAACCTTACTTTTTTCAGTACCCTTTGTCATATCGTATTCTTTATCACGAGTGATACCAGTTACATTAAATCGCTTAGCATAGCTAATACCAGTTGCCCCGTCCAGATATACCATATTATAGGTAGTACGTTCATCATTCTTCTTAAAAATAGCCGCATGAATGATGTCTTTACCTATAAACATCTTATCGCCCACTTTCACTACTTTCATGATACCTTTTTTAGTAAAGGCAATTATATCATCCAGATCAGAACATTCAAATAGTAGTTCATCTTTCTTCAGTGTTGTACCTATAAATCCTTCTTCTCTATTTACATATAACTTAGTATTTGCAATAGCTACCTGCTGAATGCTAATTGTATCAAAAGGTCTTATCTCTGTTTTTCTTTCTCTCCCTTTACCGTACTTTTTTAATAGATTCTCGAAATATGCAACAGCAAATTCTGTAAGATGTTCCAGATCGTATTTTACCTGTTTAATATCATCTTCTATACTTTTTATCTGTGCATTTAGTTCGTCTATATCCAGCTTATAAATTCTTCTTACTGGTTTTTCAGTCAGCTTCAAAACATCTTCTCTTGTAACGTCCCTTTTCAGCACTTTTTTAAACGGAACAAATCCTTTTTCTATAGCATCCAATACCTTATCCCAGGTGTCGTGTTTCTTTTCTAATTCTTTGTATATTTTCTCTTCAAAGAATATTTTTTCCAGGGATGTATAATGCCATTTATCTTCCAGTTCTGCCAGCTTAATTTCCAGTTCTCTTTTCAGTAAAGCTTTTGTGTTTTCGGTAGATACCTGTAGTAGTTCAGTTGCAGTAACAAACCGAGGTTTCTGATTTTCAATGATGCAAGCATTTGGTGAAATACTGATTTCACAATCCGTAAATGCATATAAAGCATCAATAGTAATATCGGGAGAAATACCAGGGGCAAGTTCTACCTGTATTTCCACATCTTTAGCAGTAATATCAATTACCTTCTTAATCTTTATTTTACCGGCATCATTCGCTTTTGTAATACTTTCTGCCAAAGCCCCTGTAGTTACCCCATAAGGCACATTACGTATGGCTAATGTCTTTTTATCTATTTCTTCAATAGTGGCTCTTACCCGTATTTTCCCACCACGTTTACCATCGTTATAGTTCGAAGCATCCATCATTCCTCCAGTTTGGAAGTCAGGAAATATTTCAAACTTTCTTCCATTAAGATGTTTTATAGATGCTTCACAAAGTTCCACGAAATTATGAGGCATAATCTTGGTAGATAATCCTACTGCAATACCATCGGCTCCCTGAGCCAACAGTAAAGGAAACTTCATAGGCAATGTTACCGGCTCGTTTTTACGACCATCGTAACTAAGTTGCCAGTTAGTCGTTTTGGCATTAAAAGCAACTTCAAGCGCAAACTTGCTCAGTCTTGCTTCTATATAACGGGGAGCGGCAGCAGAATCACCGGTACGTACATCCCCCCAGTTACCCTGTTGATCAATTAATAAATCCTTTTGTCCAAGGTTCACCAATGCCTCTCCAATACTGGCATCACCATGAGGGTGATATTGCATAGACTGACCAATAATATTAGCCACTTTATTATACCTTCCATCATCCATTTCCTTCATAGAATGCAGGATACGCCTTTGTACAGGCTTTAATCCATCCTCCATTGCAGGAATTGCACGTTCCAGAATTACATAAGAAGCATACTCCAGAAACCAGTTTTTATATTGTCCCTGAACGCCACTTTCATTATTGGTTACACCTGATATATCTCTTTTCTCAGCCATTTTACACCTTTTCGAGGGGGCAAAATAATGCAAAGAAATTTAGTATTTAAAAATGTGATTAAGTTTTGAGAAGGCAATAGATGTTCACCCTACCCTAAATTCAGATATTTAGCCTTTAAAAGGGTATTTTGTATCATAGAAAGAGTTCTTTCTGCTCCAGAAAGAACTCTTTCTGATTTAAAAAGAACTCTTTCTGATTTAAAAAGAACTCTTTCTGTCCTAAAAAGAAGTCTTTCTGATTTAAAAAGAACTCTTTTTGATTTAAAAAGAACTCTTTTCGATTTAAAAAGAACCCTTTCTGCTCTAAAAAGAACCCTTTCTGTTCTAAAAAGAACTCTTTCTGTTCTAAAAAGAACTCTTTCTACTCTAAAAAGAACCCTTTCTGTTCTAAAAAGAACTCTTTCTACGTTGGAAAAACTACTTTTTATCGCATATTAATACTTAAAAAGGGTTGACTATTTCCACAATAATTGAACTTTCCATTAAAAATATTAGCACCAGCTACCAATTAAGGCTATCTATATAATATTTTTAAACTAAATACATAATAATTAAGTATCAAATTATATATTCCTATAACTTTTAAGCTGTCAATTTGTCATAATTTTTATTAATGAACATAAGTGGATAATAAAATAATGTCATGAATTATTGTTGGACTTATTTTTGTTCTTACAAGAAACTTATAAAATATAAATTTAATACATTATGGCATTAGAATTCACTGACGGTAACTTTCAAACCGAAGTTTTGAATAGCGATAAATTGGTAGTTGTAGATTTTTGGGCAGAATGGTGTGGCCCTTGTCGTGCAATAGGACCAGTTATTGAAGAACTTTCTAAAGAATATGAAGGCAAAGCAAAAATTGGTAAACTAAACGTAGATAACAACTCCAATGTTAGTACCAACTTTGGTATTACTTCTATCCCTTGTATATTGTTTTTTAAAGGCGGACAGATTGTTGACAAACAAATAGGAGCAGTTCCTAAGTCTGTTCTTGACAAGAAAATTGCATCTTTAGTGTAATCTTTTTTAGTTGCATTTTTATCAGGGTCTTTCTGTTTTACAATAGAAAGACCTTTTTATTTGTTATATCTGTCATTCCTGTCAATATATTTGCCTTCCGTTATGAATAGTTTTTCAGCATTAATGAAAGAATTTGGCGATCGATTTAATACATTTCGTTTTCCAGCATCACCAGCCAGCTTATACCAGCCAAATGATTATTTTTTATCTTTAGGAGGTAAGAGAATACGTCCGGTACTTTGTTTATTAAGCAATCAAATGTTTGGTACTTTATCAGAAGATGCATACAATACCGCTGCAGCAATAGAACTATTTCACAATTTCTCCCTTATTCATGATGATATTATGGATAAAGCTGACCTTAGAAGAGGTAAAGAGACTGTTCATAAGAAATATGGGGCAAATACGGCTATTTTATCAGGCGATGTAATGCTGATTAGAGCATATGAATTACTGGCTACTATTAATCCAGATAAACTTCCTGCAATTCTCTCTTTATTCAATCAGACTGCCAAAGAAGTATGTGAAGGACAGCAACTTGATATGGATTTTGAATCAAGAACAACTGTAGCACTGGATGAATACCTACAAATGATTGGTCTTAAAACCTCTGTTTTAATTGCTGCCAGTCTGGAAATGGGTGCAATTCTAAACAATGCTTCCGAGGAAGACAGACAGCATTTATATAATTTTGGTTTGAACCTCGGAATAGCCTTTCAAATACAAGACGATTATTTAGACGCCTTTGGCGATCCAGCAAAATTTGGCAAAACAGTAGGTGGAGATATCAAACAAAATAAGAAGACATTCTTATTGATTTATGCATTAGAACATGCTATTGGAGATGATAAAATTAAACTTCAGGAATTACTAAATACTGACAATGAAGATAAAGTAGCATCTGTATTAGCTATTTATAAATCCTGCAAAGCCGACCTTTGGACTAAAGAATTGATAGAAAAATACCGCACTTACGCTATGGAAAGTCTTGCTGCAGTGAAGATAAAAGAGGAAGATAAAAGCCCTTTACATGAACTGGCAGCTTATCTAATACAAAGAGAATATTAATTTAATTAATGGTATATAATATATTGATTTCCAATATATTATAACTATTTTATAATTATCCTCATTATTATTCGATTGTAACAAAGTTTACTTAAATGAATTAATCAAAATTGAACAATTCAAAAAGTATTAATTTTTACTCATTTTCAATGAGTTATCTATTTTACTTCCGTTAATTTTTCAAATACATAGAATACAGCAGGGCAGAATTCAGCATTCTTTAAAGTAATAACGGGCTTTTTGAAAAATACATCTTCATTTGTATACGGAAAGCGCTGACAATCGGTTGGTCTGAAATCGTAAATACTACAGGTATTATCTTCTCCCAGAAAACTGCAAGGCTTTGATTGTAATACATAATCACCTTCCACATCCAAAGTAAGATAAGTATCCATGAAACTTGTTTCCTTCATCTTCAAATACTTACTTATTCTTTTAATATCAGGCATTTTAAACCTTGGCGAATAGTTTTTACAGCAAGCAGCACAATCAAGGCAATTTATTTTACTAAATGCTTCTTCATGAGCTTCAGGAAGTTGTTTTAGTACCTTTTTCTTATCAATCCTTTTCAAAAATCCTGCATATTTTTTTGCACTCTCCTTACTTTTCTTCTCCCAACCTTCCATACTTATCTCACTCATAATTATAATCTCCTTTAATTTGCAGACGTTCAAAAATAACATAGAATGAATGAGTTGAAGGAAC
>CAIVPM010000442.1 GCA_903907815.1 uncultured Chitinophagaceae bacterium
ATCTTGCCTTACACCATTTGTTAATCCAGCAGTTAGCCCTGTTTTTACCTTATTATCCCTTGGATTTCCTCTACTGTTTTTATTGATGTTGATACTGGTAATAGTTTTTCTGTTTATTAATAAAAAACTGTTTTTTATTGCTGTATTGATACTTGCATTGGGGTATAAGAATATTGAAAGTGTATTTGCTTTTAATATTTCAAATACTAAAGAATTACCCAATGGTAAAACACTTAAAGTCCTGTCCTGGAATGTAGATGGATTAATCTCAATTACAAGCAAACTGGACACTGTTCAAAGTAAAAGAATTAAATTATTTGAATTTATTAAAAAAGAAAATCCTGATATAATATGTGTACAGGATAATTCATTCTCTAATTATACATCAAACAATATTCAAGATGATATTGCATATTTTAAATCTCTTGGATATGGGTATAGTATCATCTCTAAAGATTACACACCGCCAAATAACAGTAACCAATTCTATGGTTCGGGTATATTTTCTAAGTATCCAATTGTCAGAACAAATAAAATTGAATATAAGGGTATATACTATGAAAGTTTATTGTATGCTGATATTTTAATCAATAATAGACCCATTAGGGTTTATACTACACACCTACGTTCCATGTTATTAAAATATCAAGAGTATTTTCCTGAAATAGATTACAAAATGATTCAGCAAGACACTGCTGATATTTTATATAAACCTATATTACATAAACTTATTTATTTTGATAAAAAGCATACTGAGCAGGCATTGGTTGCAAAGCAGGTAATGGATACTACTAAAATCCCTTTTGTTTTTTGTGCAGATTTAAATAGTGTACCTTCTAGTTATGTTTATCATCATATTGCTGCAGGTCTTAAGGATGTATTTCTGGAAACAGGATGGAGTTTTGGTCAATCTTATTCAGAACTCAGTCCTACTTTAAGGATAGATGTTATGCTGACAACACCTGATATTAAAGCTTTGGAATTTAGTTGCACAAAACTTAAATTGTCCGACCATTATCCAATAGTAGCAACACTGATGTTGCCAGAAAAATATAATAATTAATAATATTACTTATAGATGAAAATAGTAGCAGTAAATACCCCAGCTTTAGCTCAACAGTTTATCATGGTAAATGTGATAATGAATAAAGGTGATGAAGCTTATATCAGACCATTGGATAAAGAAGTTAATGAGGTTTTTGATCCTGCTAAAAATAAGAATTTTAAAAATGGTAAAGCATGCAGATGGGTATTGTATAATGATGCAAATGAACTAATTGGAAGAATTGCAGCATTTACTAATTCAAAATATATCTGTAAAGGAACTGACTTCAAGGTTGGTTGTTTTGGTTACTTTGATTGTATCAATAATCAACCGGCTGCTGATATCTTATTGAATACTGCTATGGATTGGCTAATAGCAGAAGGGATGGAAGCAATGGATGGACCTATTAACTTTGGTGACAGAGATAAAAATTGGGGATTAATGGTAGAAGGGTTTGGCAAGGAACCTATTTATGGCATGTCTTATAATCCTTCTTATTATCAAGTATTGCTGGAGAATTATGGTTTACAGAATTACTATTTTCAATATTATTTTCTAATGGAAAATCTGGAGAATATTGCAGGTAAACATTACGAAAGATATCAACGCTTTAAATCTAAACCTGACTATTCTGCAAGGCATATTAAAATGAAAAATCTGGATCAGCATGCCGAAGAGTTTGCTACTGTTTATAATGCAGCCTGGTCTCAACATGAAGAGGGTAAGGAAATTACAACTGCTCAGATTAAAAAAGCATTTAAGGCTATGAAACCTGTTATGGACGAACGTTCCATTTGGTTTGCTTATTATAAGAATGAACCTATAGCAATGTTTATTAGTCTGCCAGATGTAAATCAGTATTTCAAACATTTTAATGGTAAATTAGGGTTGTGGCAGAAGCTGAAATTATTATGGATGAAGAAACGTGGTAGTTGTAGGAAACTGACAGGGATTGCATTTGGGATAGTTCCAAAGTTTCAGTCTTTAGGAATAGATAGTTTTATTATTTATGAATGCGCTACTTTAGTTAAATCAACAGAATGTTATGATGAATTTGAGTTGGGCTGGAGTGGTGACTGGAATCCTAAAATGATGAGTGTATACAAATCTTTAGGGGCAAAGCAAAGCAGAACAATGATTACTTATAGAAAAATATTTGATAATAAATATCCATTTGAACGTCATCCGGAAATGGAATACAAGAAACCCTAAAAGCAGTTGAATAATTTTAGTTTAAAATAAAAAAGAGCGGAATAGAATTTAATTTCTTTCCGCTCTTAAAATTTAAACAACACTCGAACTTTAGTCTTTTAAAATCTCTCTGGCTATTACTAATTTTTGAATTTCTGAAGTACCTTCTCCAATAGTACATAGTTTTGTATCACGATAGAATTTTTCTACAGGAAAGTCTTTCGTATATCCATACCCTCCAAATACCTGTACAGCTTCGGTAGCAACCTTTACTGCCACTTCGCTTGCATAGTATTTAGCCATTGCCGAATGCTTAGTAACAGATAAGTTTTGCGTTTTTAAATCACACGACTTCTGTATCAACATTTCTGCCGCAGTTATTTCTGTAATCATATCAGCCAACTTAAAGCTAATTCCTTGAAAATTACTTATAGGTTGATCAAACTGATGACGTTCTTTAGAATATTGCAAAGCAGCTTCATAAGCACCCTTAGCCATACCCAATGCAAGTGCAGCAATAGATATTCTACCTCCATCCAATATCTTCAATGCTTGTTTAAAACCATCACCTACTTCTCCTACTCTTTGTGCATCAGAAATTATACAGTTTTCAAATATTAGTTCTGTAGTTTCACTGGCTCTCATTCCAAGCTTATTCTCTTTTTTACCTGCTTTAAATCCAGGTGTATTTCTTTCAATAATAAATGCGGTACAGTTACCAGAAGTTCTTGGTTCGCCAGTTCTGCAGATTACTAAAGCTACATCGCCACTCTTACCATGCGTAATCCAGTTTTTACTACCATTCAATATCCAGTCATTACCATCTTTTACAGCAACAGTTTTCATGTTGCCAGCATCACTACCGGTATTAGGTTCTGTTAAACCCCATGCACCTATAAATTCTGCAGTAGCAAGCTTTGGCAAATATTTTTTCTTTTGTTCTTCATTACCAAATGTCAGGATATGATTTGTACAAAGCGAATTGTGGGCAGCAAGACTTAATGCGACTGAACCACAAACTTTTGCTATTTCCTGAATAATGGCAACATATTCGTAGTAGCCAAGGCCAGCTCCACCATATTCATGAGGCACCAGAATACCCATCATTCCCATATGTCCTAGTTCTTTAAACACATGTATTGGGAACTCTTGCTTTTCATCCCACTCCATTACAAATGGTTTGATATGCTGTTTTGCAAAATCTCTGGCAGCATGTGCTACCTGATTTACTACTTCACTTGAATTAAAGTCCATATTGATGATATTTTTTGTTGTTGTGATAATCTTAAAAAAGGGTATTGATAATAAATATTCAACACCCTTTTAACTGACTAACAATCGTTAGTTAGCAAATTTATAAGTATTTTTCATTTTACCAAAAAAACTTCAGAATTACATAAATTGGTTGTTTTATTAAACTACGGGAATTCTATTTATAATACCTTAATTGGGCATTAACATTACAAACCTTATTTTTACAGCCTTTTGCCAGAAATAAGATTCATGACACTTTCTATTATTATTGTCAATTACAATGTAAAACACTTCCTAGAGCAGTGTCTGTATTCAGCTTTGAAGGCTGCTGAACAGATGTGCAACGTGGAGTTTTTTGTTGTTGATAATAATTCCTCCGACAATAGCATGAACTATCTGAAGCCTAAATTCCCTACTGTTACATTTTTGGAGAATAAGGAAAACCTTGGTTTTAGTAAGGCAAATAACATTGCACTTAATTATTGTAAGGGAGATTATATTCTGTTTCTTAATCCTGATACCATAGTTACAGAAGATTGTTTTACTACCTGTATAAAATTCTTTAAAGATCATACTGATTGTGCTTCACTTGGTCTTAGAATGCTGGATGGTACCGGTAAGTTTTTGCCAGAAAGTAAAAGATCTTTTCCTTCTCCAATCACTTCATTTTATAAGTTGGTTGGTTTGGCATTCCTGTTCCCTAAGTCTAGAATTTTCAATCAATATGCATTGGGATATCTGGACGAAAAAAAATCGCATGAAGTAGATGTATTGGCTGGTGCATTTTTGATGGTTAGAAAAGATATACTGGATAAAGTAGGAAGCTTCGATGAAACATTTTTTATGTATGGTGAAGATGTGGATCTTAGTTTCAGACTGCAACAGAGTGGATTGAAAAACTACTATCTTGGCGAGTTACCTATCATACATTTTAAAGGAGAAAGTACTAAAAGGGGAAGCTTGAATTATGTAAAAATGTTCTACAATGCTATGAGCATTTTTGTGTCGAAACATTATGGTGGCAGCAAGGCTAAAGTTTTTACTTTTGTAATAAACTGTGCCATCTGGTTAAGAGCATTTCTTTCTGCCACAAAAAGATTATTGAGCAATTTATTCATGCCAATATTTGATCTGGTTATTTTAAATCTGATTATATTTTTTACAGAGAAAGGATGGATTGCAATTGTTCGTCATGGAGAAAGTTTTAACAACTTCTTTGTTGGCTATGCAGCACCTTTTTTTAGTATAACATTTATCCTCGTGGCATGGGTTAACGGTATCTATGATAATTTGTATAAACCATCCAAAGCTGTTGCTGCATTAGTTATTGCTACCATGGCAGAGATGACTATTTATTCATTATTGCCGGATGATATACGATTTTCAAGGGGTGTGTTTTTGCTGGCAGGTGTATTCTCAACTATCGTTATTACTATATCCAGAAATCTGTTTATAAAGATGAAATGGATAGATGTAACTAATGAAAATGATAGGATGCAGCAAACGATAATTGTAGGATCTCAAAAGGAATATGATTCTGTAATGGCAATTTATCAGAACGCAGGATTGGCAGAAAGAGTATTGGGTAGAATTGCTAAGAAAGAAAGTGATACAGTAGCTGCAATTGGACATTTGTCTCAACTGGATCTGTTGCTAAATACATATGAAATTAAAGAAGTTGTTTTCTGTGAAGGAGAAATGTCTAATAGAAATATAATCGATATTATTCAGTCTTCTAAGCATACTATTAATTTCAGATTTCATGCTGCTTTTAGTAGCAGCATTGTTGGTAGTGATAATAAAACTACTGCTGGAGAATCTTTAACAGCTGATGGTTATTTTCATTTGTATCAACCTTATTACCGTAGAATAAAGCGAATGCTCGATGTGGTAATTTCAACCATAATAGTCTTTACTTTTCCTTTACAGTTTCTATTAATTAAACGTCCTTTGAAAGTGTTGTTTAATGCGTTAATTGTGTTGTCGGGGAAAAAATCATGGGTAGGATATTCTTTATTTCAAAAAAATCTTCCATCTTTACGAGCAGGAATTCTAACGGTTTATGGGTTTCCAATGGGAACAGAACACCCGCTTGCAGAGGAAGCATTACATAAATTAGATAGTTTGTATGCCAGAGAATATGACTGGTGGAGAGATATGCAGCTTATTTTTGCAAACTTCAGAAAACTAGGTGGCGTTTAGTTACTATTCATTATTTAGTGTAAGAACAAATTTTATTCGATGTCAATTATAGATATAAAAGTTTCAAAAAATATTAAAAGGGCTCTTCGTTTTAGAAGTAAAGATCCTGTTATTCAGCAAAAGAGGGTATTAAAAAAACTGCTTACAAAAGCCAGGTTTACCGAGTTTGGTCAGCAATATAGGTTTGATGAAATTCTACTTTCCAAAAACAATATTGATAAGAAGTTTACCGAGCATGTTCCTATATATAATTACAATAAAATATATGAGGAATGGTGGCATAAAACACTCGAGGGGGTACCTGATGTTTGCTGGCCAGGTAAAATAAAATTCTTTGCACTTTCTTCTGGTACTTCAGAATCTTCTTCTAAGTTTATTCCTATTACTGCCGATTTATTAAGGGGGAATAAGAAAGTGATGATAAAGCAATTGCTGGGACTTCGTCACTACGAAAATATTTCCTGGAATGCACTAAGTCGCGGATGGATGATGTTGGGTGGAAGTACTGATTTACAAAAAGAATCAGGCTATTTTTCTGGAGATCTTAGTGGCATTACTGCTAAGAAAGCACCTTTCTGGTTTCAGCCATTTTACAAACCAGGAAAGAAGATTGCTAAAGAAAAAGACTGGAATAAAAAGCTGGAAGATATAGTAGCTAAAGCACCACAATGGGATATTGGTTTTGTAGTGGGTGTGCCTGCATGGATACAGATGTGTATGGAAATGATTATTGAGCGATATGATCTAAAAAACATACATGATATATGGCCTAATCTTGCATTCTTTGTACATGGGGGCGTAAGTTTTGAGCCGTATAAAAAAGGCTTTGAAAAACTACTTGGAAAGCCGCTGACTTATATTGAAACTTATCTGGCCAGTGAAGGATTTATAGCCTATCAGGATCGTCAGAATGCAGTAGGGATGAAGCTTGCAACAAACGATCATATCTTCTTTGAATTTATACCTTTTGATGATGATAATTTTGATCACAATGGTGATCTTGTAGAAAGCCCTACCACCTTACTGATGGATCAGGTAGAAGAAGGAAAAGATTATGCAATTCTGATTAGTACATCTGCCGGTACCTGGCGTTATTTAATTGGTGATACCATTCGCTTTACCGATCTTGAAAGATCAGAAATTGTTATCACTGGTCGTACTAAACATTTCTTAAGTCTGGTAGGAGAGCATCTGAGTGTAGAGAACATGAATAAGGCTGTGCAACTTGCCGGCGAGAAATTTAATATATCTATACCCGAGTTTACCGTTGCAGGTATGCCTCATGAAAATTTCTTTGCTCATCACTGGTATGTTGCCTGTAATGATGCAGTAGACAAAGAGCAGCTTAGATTTTTTATCGATGAAACATTGAAAGAACTGAACGATGATTACGCTGTAGAAAGAAGAAGTGCATTGAAAGATGTTTTCATCACTATACTAAGCGAAGATCAGTTTATGGATTTTATGAGAAGTAAAGGAAAAATGGGTGGACAGCATAAATTTCCAAGAGTGCTTAAAGGTGGTTTATTAAAAGACTGGCAGGCATTTCTTCAACAACAACACGAGGCATAAGGCTAAGGTTATTTATTGCTAATGAACCAAAAAAGAACTACATGATTGAAGCATTATTGAAAGGATTGGGACTAGGATTATTATTATCAATATCAGTTGGTCCGGTAATTTTTTCTATTATAAAACAAAGCCTTAATAATGGCCATAAAGCTGGATATGCATTTGTGGCAGGTGTATCTGCAAGCGATATTACGCTGGTATTAATCAGTAACTTATTTACCCAGATATTTACTACGCTGTTAGATCATAAAAATACCATAGCTATTTGCGGTAGTATCTTTTTAATTGCCGTAGGAATATACAATCTCTTCTTTAAAAAGATGGAGATAAAAGAGGAAGAATCTCTTATAGAAAAACGCTTTAGAAAAAGGGATATGGTGGCTTCTTTCTTTACAGGATATTTGATGAATACGCTGAATCCTGGAGCCTTTCTATTCTGGTTTGTATGGGCAGCTACCATTGTTGCCGATGCCCAGCATGCTGCCAATCCAATGCAGTATAGAATGATAGTGTTTGGAACTTGTTTATTATTTGTCCTTTCCAGTGATATAGTAAAAGTAATAATGGCGGGTAAACTTCGCTCCCGACTTACCCCTAATATTATGCATCGTATTAATCAACTTTCAGGATTAATACTAATTGGCTTTGGTGCAGCTCTTATTTATGGAATTATGAAATAGTAGATAGAATATAAGTGTATTATTCAGGTTGGCTGTTGCTTGTAAAAAGTCATTAATATAAAAGAAAATATCTATTTTACAAGCATGAATTTTACTATTGCAATTAGTCCTCCTAAAACTGCAAGTACCTGAACAAGACCCGACCAAAAAATAGCTTTGTAAACTTGTAATTCTAATCGGTGAATTTCATCTTTCAATTCTGTTTTTGTGGAGAAAGAAGTTAGAATTTCTTTTCTAAGTGTTTCAAGGTCTTTTGATTGTAAGTTTTTAAATACTTCTATAGTTTCTTCAACTTTAGTTTTTGTCTTATTTTCGATAAACTCAATAACAGTAACAGCTTCTTGTTCAGAAAACTTTGATTTGAATATCTCGTATACTTTTAATTCTAAAGTGCTCATAGTGATGTATTCCTACAAATGTATCTGTTAGTATACTATAAACAATAAAAAGCTTTGTGATTATAAAGTTAGTATTAAGTATCCTAAATTAATTGCCTTAAATAATTCTTTTAAACTAACCTAATAAACCTTGTAATTTGTATTAACCTTAAACTCTCAAACCTCTTGAACACCTTAAAATGTATTCTTTTTTGTTTTTTACTTTTTACTTTGAATCACACTATCCATATTCTGTAATCCTTTCTCAAAATCAGGGCCAATCATTTTGTCCATAAACAAGTACATGTATTTACACATTGGTCGCATTGCTATTGGTGTTTCAGCAGCATCCTGATCCATTGCCCAGGTAATTTTAGTGACATCCCCTTCTTTGGTAAAAGTATAAACTACTTTACTGGTACCCATACCATCAAAAGTTAAATCGGACATTATAAATTCATTGTCTTTAACATCGGTAACCGTCAATTTTCCTTTACCTACATTTTTATTATTACTACTCCAGCTATACCCCGAACCTTTACCTATACCACCACCATAATATTCCATAACTGCAGTTGTATCAAGATGATACCAGGGCGACCATTTATTCCATAATCGAAGATCATTAACCAGGTTAAATACTACAGGAACATCAGCCTTAATTACCCTGCTTCTTTCAACATGGCTTTTGCCAGGAAGTACAAATGAAATCACCAGTATACTTACGATAACTATACCTATCCACTTAAGAATTTTTACTATTATTTTCATGATGTTTAATTATTGTATATCAAACATAGCTTTTGAACTTGAAATTTCCAAGTTCTGAATACATAAATTATTCGATTTTGTTTCAATATTCTTCAAATTGAACAAACATCTGTTATTTTACAGCGTACAAAACAATATTTATATGCAGTTTGGTATTATAGGAAGTGGAAGCTGGGCAACTGCCATTGCAAAAATTCTAACGGATAATGGACACCCAATTAACTGGTGGATTAGAAAGGAGGAGACTATAAATATAATTTACAAAAAGAAGCATAATCCACATTATTTAAGTACTGCATACTTTGATATGGGTTTGATAAAACTTACCTCTTCAATAGAAGAAGTAATTGCTAATAGTAATACCGTAATTATTGCATTACCTTCTGCATACGTGCAGGATGCTATGGGTAAACTTCCTGTAAGTGTTTTTGATAATAAAAGAATTATTTCTGCAGTAAAAGGGATATTGCCTCAGTCCAATTTGCTGGTACAGGATTATCTGGTAAAACATTTTAAAATAAAGCTTGATAATTATTTTACCATATTGGGGCCTTGTCATGCCGAAGAGGTTGCTGCCGAAAAATTATCTTATCTAACTTTCTCTGGTAATAATCTTATCAGAACACAATTAATTGCCGACTCTTTTAAGAACGATTATATCAATACAATTACCAATACCGATTTGCTGGGAACGCAGTATGCAGCGGTACTTAAAAATATTTATGCACTGGGTGCAGGTATTGCTCATGGATTGGAATATGGCGACAATTTTTTAAGTGTATTTATTGCTAATGCTGCTAAGGAAATGAATAGCTTTTTAAAAATAGCATCGCCCAATACAACCGAAGATTATGCAGCATCCGTTTATCTGGGCGATCTGTTGGTTACCTGTTATTCCTTGTATAGCCGCAACAGAACTTTTGGGAATATGATAGGGAAGGGGTATAGTGTAAAAACGGCTCAGCTTGAATTAAATATGGTGGCAGAAGGGTACAATGCCAGTAAATGTATACATCATACCAATAAAACGTTACATGCTTCTATTCCTGTTGCCGATACAATTTTTAGTATTTTATGGGAACAAATTTCAGCTGCCGAAGGCTTTAAAACTATAGAAACATTGTTAAGATAATAGTTACGGTATCGCTATTAAAGTTTCAAACACTATTTTTGAGCACTAATTAAGAAAACATTGAAAGCTAGAAATTTATTTTTTATCATAGCGGCAGTTATTATTGCAGATCAGGCATTGAAATTTTATATTAAACTAAATTTTATACCTGGTCAGGAAAGAGCAGTAATCGGGACTTGGTTTAATCTTCATTTTGTAGAAAATGAGGGTATGGCATGGGGATGGAAATTTGGTGGAGCAATAGGTAAAATAATCCTTACACTTTTTAGATTGGTAGCCGTTATCTGGGGTACTTTTTTACTGAAAGATTTTATTCAGAAACATTACCATAAAGGATTTATTATTTGTGCTGGTTTGATATATGCAGGAGCACTGGGGAATTTAATTGACAGTCTTTTTTATGGTCTGATATTCGATGTAAGTTTCAATACTACCACTTTCGAAGGTGGCCATATGATTGCAAAAGCATTTACAGGTCATGGATATGGTACCTTTTTGCATGGCAAAGTGGTAGATATGTTATATTTTCCATTAGTAAATACTACCTTACCTAACTGGATACCATTCTGGGGCGGACAGCAATTTGAGTTCTTTCAACCGGTATTCAATATTGCCGATGCATCTATATCGGTGGGGGTAATAACAATTCTGGTATTTCAGAATATGTTTTTCAAGAAAATTGCCGAAGAAACTACTGCAGTTGTAGAAGATTAATCAGGGAAAATTAATTTAAAAACTATCAGATAACTCAATACTCCAGTACCTATCCATATTAATAAATTGCAGTAATTGCTTATTTTAAGAAAGGCTTCTACCTTCTCATCTATGTCTTCCAGATTGTGAGATAAGTTGTACCATTGAGTAATACTTTTAAAGAACATTTTGTACTTTTTTCGGCGAATTCTATTAAAGAAAAACAGCTTTATAGCAAGTCCAGTTATTATAAAGAAGAGTAAAATCCACTCATATTTACTAAAATCCATCAGAAGCAATTTTTTGCATAGTTACTAAATTCTTTGCTTAAAATCACTAAAAAAATATTTTTAATTCAAAATATTTAAATTTCAGGCAACTATTTTATAGGCAATTCCTAAAATAAAAAAGGATAATGTGTTCACATTACCCTTTTCAATTATAGTGTTGAAAGGCTTTAAATTACGCCAAAAACAATCATGCTTACTTCTGCACTCCAGTTGCCGGTAGGTACACCTTTATAAATATTAATAACTTTATACTTCCAGTGCTGACTAACATTTAAAGGAGGCAACTCACTTGCATCCAGATAGTCGGCATATAGGCTGGTAGCTATTTTAATAAAGCCTTTGCCATCTCCTTTATCACGCCATACTTCATAACCCTGATAAATTCCTTTTGTTGTATGCAATAATGGATGACCACCTGTTGCCAGTTTTGCTGACAAGTTTGGTGTAACTTCCTCTGGTTTAGGCAATGGTGATAAATCGATGATACCCAGCAGAATGCCGATATTCTCTGTAAATTTTGGACTCTTAAAACAATCCTGAACTAAGTCTGCAAAAAAAGAACGAACATTTGCTAATGGTATAAAAGGCATTGTGGCAGGATAAACTGGAAGAGAAGGAAATGCTCCAAGTACTTCATTTTTGTGACCGTACAATAATAAGTCTTTGTATGAAGTTACAGAATGAGATGTTTTTAAAAGTTCAGGATGCATTTTCAATGTAAACTGAATCATTGGATTACAAGAAATAAGGTAAGCTACTTTGGAGGCTGATAAACCAAGTGTAGATACGTAATCTTCTATTGCAATACAAAATGTATTAATCTGGTTTCCTAACATTAAATCGGTAGTAGCAATTTTTGCTTTCATAATATTTATTTTAATAAAAATTTTATAACAGATAAGGAATATTAATTCCTATAATGAGTAAAGAAAAATAGTAGTATAAAAAAGCCTACAAGTAAGGTTTGTTCCAGGTAGGAAGTGTTCTATCTGTTGATTTTAATGCACTGAGGTATATTGGATCAGCCGATAAACAGGGTGGACTAGCCTTCGGCCATAGTTCGCCAGTATTCGGAGATGTTGGACGAGTGCCAGTGGAAGTTCGGCCAGCACAAATCCAAAGTGCCGAAGCACTCGGCCAAAGTCCGCCAAGCCTAGGCGATGTTGGACGAATACAAGGAGAAGTTCGGCCAGCACAAATCCAAAGCGCCGATGCCCTTGGCCAAAGTCCGCCAACCCTCGGCAATGTTGTCCAAGCACTAGGATAAGTTCCCTCAAAAGAGAAATATTGTTTAATTGCTAGAATTTTTGTTTGAAAATGGGCGGGTTTTAGCTTGAATCTACCAATCGGACATTGTGAAAATGTTTTTGATGTGTTCTCTATGCAATAGCATTTTTTCTTAACACCAGAAAAAGAATCTAAACCAAGAGCCAGATCTTTTTTCAATATATTTCATACCGATATATGAACCAGGTAAGGCGGTGAAACTACAGGGTTGATTCCATATTAAAAATGACATTCGTCATGTTTGTGAAAATATATTTTTCTAACCTTTTAATTTGTTCAATAAATAGTTTATCAATTTTATTTCCTTCTTAAATAAGCCCATCAAAATGCAGTCTTATTTTAAGTGTTTTTTTACATTTAATTTCTCTATTAAAAAAGTATTGTCGACATGCAAACGCACCCGAGAACGTTTGCGTATTTTTTTAAGTGATTCCATGCCGTTTCTATTTTTTCGGGAGGTACTTTTGAAAGCGATTAAGTAACTGGCAGACCTATATATAATGTTGTAAGTTAAACGATTGTATTACACTTATATATTTTCATTATTAAGAATTTTAACTGCCTGTTTACTTTTTTATTAAAATGTTAGCTATATGAAAAAAGCATTACACCAATTATTTATGTCTGCTGCAGACATCGTTTCAAACTTTGTAAATTATAATCATCGCTATATGAAAAAACAATTATTACTACTATTCATCATTGCAATAGCAGGTATGGTAAATGCTCAGTCGTTGCTTAAAGAATCATTTAATTACACCGCGGGCACCTTAACAGGAAATGGTTCATGGACTACTGCCGCCGCTAACATTACTGTTGTTGCTGGATCACTATCCTCCAGTACTTATCAAAATGCATCTGGGACAGTTGGAAATAAAGTTGCATTAGTAAATGCTTCTGGTACTCAGAACTCTTACAAAGTACTAAGCAGTACTGTAACTTCTGGTGACATTTTTGTATCTTTCCTAGTCAATGTTTCTTCTATGGGAAATGCTACTGGTCAATGTGTAGCAGGTCTATTAGATGGAACTAGTGGTTCTACATACAGATTAGGCTTTTTTATTCAAAATGGCACTACTGTTGGAACTAATGTAAAATTTGGAATTGGTGTTTCTAACTCATCTACAAAAGGTGTAACTGGAGATTATAATGTAGGTACAACTTATTTAATAGTATTAAGAGCAAGACAAACTGTATCAAAAACAATTGATTCTGTTTGGATGTATGTAAATCCTAATTTAACAGCAGGAACATTACCATCTACATATGATATTAGAGCATTTGGAAACACTTCTTTATCAACTGGATTTGGTGCTTTTTCCTTTAGAAATACTAGTTCTGCATCATATGCTTGCAATATAGATGAACTTAAAGTGGGTACGTCTTGGACATATGCTCCAGAAGCATCAGCTTGTGCTACAAACCCTGCAATTACATCTGTAACTGCTGCTTCCAGCCCTATATGTAATTCTTCAACTACTACACTAACTGCAAATGGAACTAACGGGGTTAATCCGGTTGTGACCTGGTGGTCTGGTACTGGTGGCACCGGTACAAATTATGGAACTGGTACAACTAGTACTAAAGGACCTGGAACATATTATGCCAGAGTAACAGGTGATTGTGGTACTGCTGCGGAGGCAAGTGTAACTGTAGCAGCTAAAGTTGATGTGGCAATAGGTACTATAACTTCACCAGCAAACTCAATTTGTGCAGCAGCTACTCAAACATTAACTGTTAATACAGTTACAGGTACAAATGCAACAACCAATTGGTATACTTTAACTGGTGGTGGTGGTACTTTACTTGGTACAGGGTTGACCTTGGCAAACGCTGGTCCGGGAACATACTATGCAAGAGTTACCGGTGATTGTGGTGCCGCAGTAGAAGCTACTAAAACAATTAGTACTACTACAGCTACAGGTATTTCTACTCAGCCTGCTGGAACATCTTACATTCAAAATGCAACACCATCTAATTTATCTTTAGTAGCTACAGGAGCTTCTTTGGCTTACGAATGGCACAAATCATCCAACAGTGATGGTAGTAGTTCTACTATTGTTGGGACAAATAGCAGTACATATTTACCATCTTCTGCTACTGTTGGTACACAATATTATTTCTGTATAGTAAGTGGCACTTGTACTCCATCTGTGACATCGGATATAGTAACTGTTAATGTAACTGCACCTTTAAACCCTGCAATAGGACTGACTAGTAGTCTTGGAACAGATGCTCAAACAATTACTACTGGAACTACAATTACTAATATTGATTATACCTGGGGAGGTAGTGCTACAACTGCTACAGTTAGTTGGACTGGAACACTTAACGGATCTACTCCTCCATCAGGAATAAGTGTTAATACCAGTGGTCCTGTATCTATTTCAGGAACACCAACTGTTGAAGGAAATTATGGTTATACTGTTTTGACAGATGGATCACCTGCAGCATCTGCTTCAGGTACTATTACCGTAAAATTAACAGCACCTTCAGTTGCATCGGCAAATCCAATTGCTAATTCTAGCTTTACTGCAAACTGGAGTTCAGTAACCAATGCAACAAGTTACGATTTATATGTTTATCCATCTAACAATGGTACAGGTACACCATTAACTGGATTTAACCCTATTAATGTTTCTGGTACATCTCAGTCTGTTACAAGCTTAAGCGAAGCCACTGCCTATTCTTATAAAGTGGTAGCTAAAGCTGCTGGACTAACAAGTTCAGATCTTTCTGTATATCAGTCTGTAACTACTACTTCACCTTCTGTATCTATCGGAGCCTGGACAACTGGCACTGGTAGTTTTAGTAATCAAGTGGTGAATACTGTTTCAGGTGAACAGGTATTTACTGTTTCAGGAACAAACCTCGATGGTAATATCATTATTACCCCACCAGTTGGTTTCCAGATAAGCACAACCTCAGGTTCTGGATATGTTTCTAATCCTTCTACAATTAGTTTAACATTGAATGGCTCCAATGGAGTTAGTTCAACACCAATATACGTAATTTTTGCACCAACCACAGTTGCTGGTTCTGTAAGTGCAAATATTACCATTGCCAGTACGAATATAACTACTCAAAACAATGCAGTTTCAGGGATTTCAATAGCAATAGTTCCTACAGCAACAAGTACAATTCTTACAGGTTCTACTAGTGGTTCTCAAACTATACTTACTTTATCATTACCTGCAAGTGGTGGTGGTAATAAAAGAATAATTATAGGCAAACAAGGAGCTTCTACCACTATAACTCCTTCAAATGCAACTTCTTATACTAGTCAAACTGCTTCTTCTATTGCATTTTCTACTAATTTAATCAGCAGTGGAAACTACGTTATCTATAATGGAGCAGGTTCTGGACCAATAACCGTAACGGGTTTATCAGCAAGTACTCAATATACATTTACTATTTATGAGTATAATGACAATGCTGGGGTTGGTCAGAATTATTATACAACTGGAAATTCGGCTACTTTTACTACTCCTGCTCCTGGTAGTATTACAGCAGGTAATGCAACTTATGCTATGACATCTTCTGGTACAACCGGCGCTACTCTTGATGGAACTGGATTCACTTCTTCAAATATCACTGCTGCTGCAGAAACTGCAAGTGGATTTAGTTTAGGAACTTCTGGTAGTCTTCAAAAGGCTACAATGGCACATGCTACATTAACTACTACTGATTATTTGCAATTTACTTTCACGCCAAAAACAGGGTATTCTCTGGCTTCGATTTCTGCATCAATTAATGCATCTGTAGTCGGAGTATATATGACAATGTCTTATTCAACTGATGGTACTTTATTTACCCAGTTTATGAGTCAGCAGACATTAACAGCAACACATTCAGCATACAGTAATAGCCTTACAGGAGTAAATGTAGCTGCTCTTCAAACGCTTTATATCAGAGTTTATTTGTATGGTTCAGGTACTGCACATTTTTCTAATTTTGTTTTAAATGGTAATATGATTGCTGGTACTGGTGGATGTACAACACCTGCTACTTATACTGTAGGAGGTGGAGGAGCATATTGTTCTAATCTTACTGGTGTTAACGTAACCCTTAGTGGTTCAGAGTCTGGTACAAATTATCAGTTATACAACGGAGTATCTGCTGTTGGTAGTCCAAAATCTGGTACAGGTAGTGCCATTACATTTAATAATACAACATCTGCTGGAACTTATACAGTAGTGGGTACTAATAGTTGTGGTAGTTCTACAATGTCTGGATCTGCAATAGTTAGTATTAATCCAATTCACACTATTTCATTAACTTCTGCTTCAGGTACAGATGTGCAAGCAGCTTGTTTAAATACTGCTATTACAGATATAACTTATTCTGTTGGTAATGGTGCTACAAGTGCAAGTGTAACTGGTTTACCAGCTGGCGTTTCTGGTTCATATAGTGGAGGTGTTTATACTATAAGTGGTTCTCCATCAGTATCAGCAGGGTCACCTTACCATTATACAGTTACTACTTCTGGTGGTAATTCCTGTACGGTAACTGCAACAGGAACCATTACAGTAAATACTTTACCTACGCCTTCATTTACAGTTGCTCCTACTGTTGTAGCAGCTAATTATGATGAAACATACACAACGCAATCTGGACAATCTAATTATGTTTGGTCATTTAGTGGTGTATTAAGTACTGATTATACAATTACTTCAGGTGGTTCAAGTTCAGATAATTCGGTAACTGTTAAATGGTTAACTACTGGTACACAATCAGTTTCTGTAAACTATGCCAACAGCAATGGTTGTTCTGCTTCTTCTGCAACAACTACAAATACAACTGTTAATAATAATTTAATTCCTCCAACCTTAACTGCAGCATCAGGTGCTACTGTTGATGCTCCTTTTGATGTAACCTTTACAGATGATGGAACATGGGCAGGTAGTATTACAGGTATAACTATAAATGGCACTGCTTTAACCACTGGATATTCGGTATCTACTAATAAAATTACCTTTACTCCATCAGCTTCTGTACCTGCTGGACTATTACAAACTTCAGGTGCCAATAAATCTATAGCTATTTCTTCAGCAAACGGATACAACGATGCTCCTGTTTCTCAAACAATAGCTGTAGGTATCGATGCTCAACTAAGTATAATAACTCAACCAAGCAGCGCTGCAACATTCGGCGGAAGCATTGGTACTCCTGTTGTATCTGTACTAGATCAATATGGTAATACTACCAATAGCGCAGCTTCTATATCTGTTTCAATAAATACGGGTAATAGTCTTTCAGGAACAGTATCAGCTAATGCTAGTGCAGGTACTGCAACATTCAGTGGCTTAGGTGCATCAACTTTAAATGGTGTAACTACAGGCACGGCACAATTAACATTCGCCTCTACTGGATTAACATCTGCTACTTCAAACACCTTCAGTATAGCTGCTTATATTTCGTTTGCAACTGATTATTTCAGATCAAATGCAACAGGATCTTGGTCTACACCAGGAACATGGCAAAGTAGTCCTGATAATACCAACTGGTATACAGCTACTATTGCTCCAGGTACTTCTGCAAGTTCTGTTGTTATAAGATCAGGAAATATTGTAACTGCTTCTTCTGCCATTACTACTAATAATGTTATCATTAACAGTGGTGGTGAATTAGATTTCAATACCGGTGGTTCAATAGTGTTAAATGCTACCAAAACTTTAACCGTAAATGGTACTATTGTAAATGCTGTTACAGGAAGCGATCCTTTAAGCGGTGTAACTACTACTTTCAATAGTGGGGCTGTACTTAATCTTACTGCTGCTGCAACTACCACAGCTATATATATTCCAATTGCTACATGGAATATTGGTTCTTTATGTAAAATTTCAGGTTTGGTAGGTGCAATTACTAGCGGTGCTCCTGCAGATTATACTGGCTTGACTGGTGTTAATCAGAACTTTGCAAATTTCGAAGTTAATTGTCCAAACTTAATAGGGAAGTTGTTACTTACTAATAATGGAGGAACAATGGCTATTAAGGGGGATTTAACTATTACTGATACGCATACAGGTATGTTGCAATTCTGTAAATCTACTACACAGAATACTTTAGTCGTAACCGGCAATTATTCTCAAACAGGAGGTACAGCTTACATTGTTCAGAACACAAGTTCTGCAGCAACAAGAACGTTAACTGTTAATGGAACGTTTTCTTTAAGTGGTACTGCGATATTCGACATATTAAATAGCTCAGGTTCTAGCTCTTCTAATATCGGTGTATTAAACGTAAAAGGAAATGTATCTGTTGGTACAGGGGCTACTTTACGTTCTTCAAATACATCTGGAACAGTTGCTAAATTAACTTTCACAGGAACTTCAGCTCAAACAATTCAAGTAGATGGTAGTTTTACTGCTACTAGCCCTGCTTCTGTAAATGTTGAACTAAACAATAGCAATGGATTAACTTTAAATTCTCCATTAACACTAAATGGTACACTTACATTAACCAATGGTATACTAACCTCAACAAATATTAATATACTAACATTGGCTGCTGGAGTTGCTGTTTCTGGTGGAAGTAATACCAGCTATGTAAGTGGGCCAATGCAAAATACTATTGCAAGTGCAACTGCTAAGACAATTATATTCCCAATAGGTAAGAGTAGTCATTATAGTCCTGTTACTTTAAATATTACACAGTCAGCGGCGACTTCTACTACGTATAAAGCAGAAGTATTTGTAGGAGCTACTACGCCAGATTATATTAAACCTGGTACAATTTCTGCAGTTTCAGCTAACAGATATTATACTTTATCATCTTCAGGTAACTTAATTTCTACTGCATCAATTAACCTTGTTTACGATGCAACTGATGCAACTGTAGGAGGGATATCTGTTAATTCTCCAAGCAACATAAAAATTGCTGCGGGTGATGGAACTAACTGGACAGATTTAAATCTTACTACCGCTGGTTCATCAGGAAGTATTACTTCTGATGTTAACTTTACAACTTTAGGTGATTTTGTATTGGGAAATGCTATTATTAAAATAGCTGCTCCTACTTTAGGTTCCGTTACTGGTGCAACTGTGGATGCAAGCTTTAATATTCCTATTACAGGATATGATGCAAATTGGACTACTGACCCTCATACTATTTCTTTCGGTTCATATACTTTAGTTCCTGCTGATTATATATTAACAGATGGTAACTTAGAATTAATACCAAGTGCAACCAATGGATTGGGTGTAGCAAGTACACAAAATCTTACTATTACTACACTTGGTTACGATAATGCTTTATTGAGTAATCTTACTATTGGTGCTGGTGTTCCAGCTAAATTGCAAGTGAAGTTGCCAAATTCAGTTCCTTCTGCAACTAATGGAGCTGCATTTACTACTCAACCTGCGGTTTATATTCAAGATCAGTATGGTAATCTTACTACAAGTACTGCTACTGTCACTGCATCTGCAAGTGCTGGTTGGACTTTAGGCGGAACAGCCGCTGTAGCCGCTGTAGCAGGAACAGCTACGTTTAGTGGACTTACTTCAACAGCTAATGCTGCTGTAACTGGAGCAACAATTACATTTACCTACAGTGTAGGTGCTGTTACTTTCTCAGTTAATTCAACTTCCTTCAACTTGGCTGGTCCTCCATCTTACTATTGGGTTGGTGGAAGTACTTCTGCAGCTTTAGGTGCTATTGGTACCGTTTCTACTAGTCTAGGGGGTATTCCAAATGCATCTGTTGTAACATTTACTGCTTCTGATATACTTATTTTTGATGGAAGTGATATCAGCAGTAATGTTGGCTTACAAACAGGTGGAACTATTAATGCGACAAATAATGCTTCAGGTTCAACGGTGACTTTAGGAGGTATAGTTGTACAAAATAATGCCAATGTTACAATTACATTTGGTAGTGGAAGAACTATTAATTTGAATAAAACTACCGGTAATGCATTTTCAGTTGACTATGGAAGTTCTCTTACTTTCTCTGGAGGATCAAATGCTACAGTTAACTTACCAGCAGGAACAAAAGGGAGTGTTGATGGTATACTAAATTTAGGAAATGGAAGTGGAAATGACCAGATTATAGTGAATGATGCAGGGGCATTGGTATTTGGTAGTCATGCTAATGTTACTGTAAATTCTGGCAGTAATACTTTCTATCCATTTGGGTCAGGAACAGCAGGTTCAGTTATATTCCAGAGTGGTTCAATTCTTACTAATACAAAATTTGCTGATCCATTTGGAGGTGCAGGTAGATCTGTTGTAACCTTCCAGTCTGGAAGTACATACAATTTTAATAATTCAGGTAGTGCTTCAGCATTTTTATTGGATGGTAATACATATGCAAATCTAACTATAGGAGCTAATGCTACACCACCAGTTGGTACAGCTAATGGGTTTACTATTAATGGAAACTTAACAGTTAATACTGGTACGTTTACAATAGCAGAAACAGGGGCAAGTAGCATTAAGGGAAATATTAGTGTGGCTAGCGGTGCTAACCTAACAATGAGTCCTGCTAGTGCAACTACTCTTACTTTAAATGGAGCTTCAAGTCAGTCTATTAGTGGTGCTGGTACAATAACATTGTCTGGTTCACAATCTTTGACAATCAATAACACAGCTGGCGTTACATTGGGTAAAAACATAATTGTACCAAATACACTTACACTTACTGCAGGTAATCTAACTATTGGGTCAAATACATTAACTGCTGGTAATATTACTGGTGCAGCTAATCTGGTAGGTTCTACTACTTCTAATATTATCCTTAGTGGTACTACTGCAAGTGCATTAGGATTTTCTAGTGGTAATGTACTGGGTAGTTTAACCTTAAGTGGCGGAACAGGGTGTACTGCAACATTAGGAAGCGATTTGGGTATTGCTACTTTATTATCATTAAGCGGTACAGGTTCTAAACTGGATATTAATGGACATAAACTTACTATAAAGAGTAGTGCTACTGGTACAGCAGAAGTTGGACAGGTAAAAGGAACTATTGTTGATGGTTTACTTGCTGCTACCAATATAACTGTTGAGCGTTATATTCCTCAAGGTAAGAGAAACTACCGCGATCTTGGTCCTACGGTAGCTAATGCAGGTTCTGTGTTTGCAAACTGGCAAGAAAGTGGAGCAGGTTCTACTAACTATTCATATGGAGTGTATATTACTGGTAAAAATGGTACTCCTGGGTATGCTGCATATGATCCTACTACAGGATTTGATTTCACTACCAATGGTAATGCCACACCTTCTTTATATAGCTGTGTAAGTGGTAATTGGTCTGCAGTTACTACTTCTACTGGTGGTACAAAGGGAATAAACTTAGATCCATTTAAAGGATTAAGATTATTAATAAGAGGTGCTAGAAACTTCAATATGGGTACTAATCCTGCTAATATGCCAACTGCTACTACTTTAAGAGCAACAGGTAGTCTTGTTACAGGAACTGTTACTTTCTATGCTATAGGAAGTGGTGGTACAGTATCAAGTGTTTACACTTCTACTTATGGCTTAACCCCTCAGAGTGCTTATGTAAGTGGAGAAGGTTGGTCGTTTATTGCTAATCCATATGCTTGTCCAGTAAGTTGGTCTGCTATATTAGCAAATTCTGGTACCAACGTTGGAAACTTCTATTGTTTCTTAGATCCTACTTATCAGAATGGTGGCTTACAACGTTATGTTACTGTACAGTATACTGGGTCAACAATTGTTACCAATCGCCCTGCTGGAATTGCTACAGATGCAGCTTGTTTAAATATTCAGCCAGGACAAGGTTTCTGGGTATACCATACTGTTGCTGCTCCTAAGGTAGTTATTCAGGAAACAAATAAAGTGGTTGGTGGAACTCAAACTACGGTATTCAGAACCGCTAAATCAAATATGCTAAATGTTAGTATTTGGAAAGATTTAGATGGCGTGTCTACAAGTTTAGATGAAACTGTTGCAACTTTCGATAATAACTATTCAAAATCATTTGGTGATGAAGATGTTATGAAACTAATGAATGGAGGAGAAAATATCTCTATCATTGAATCTAACACCGATTTAAGTATCAATGGAATAGCATTACCTTCAATAGGAGATGAAATTGCCTTAAGAGTAGGAAATGTAACTGCTAATACTGCTTACCAACTGAAAGTAGATGCAAGTCAATTTGAAGCTCCTGGTGTTCAGGCGTTTATTAAAGATGCATTGTTGAATACAATAGTACCTGCAGAAACAGTGGTGAACTTTACACCTACTTCTGATGCTAATACATACAAGAATCGTTTCAGTGTTGTATTTAAATCTGCTAAAGTAGTACCGGTAACAACCGTTAAAGGAAACATTAGCGTATATCCTAATCCTGTTACCAGCAAAACATTTACACTGCAAACTGCAAATGTTGCTGCTGGCAAATACAATGTAGTAATAGTAAACAGTCTTGGTCAGGAAGTATTCAATACAACCATCAATCATACTGAAGGTTCAACAATGGAAACAATCAAAATGAACAAGTCTGTTTCAGGTGGATTGTATACAGTAGTACTAAGAAGTTCAGAAGGTAAAGTAGTGTATAATACTGAATTACTGGCTAAATAAAAATAATGTTATTAATCAGCTAGTCGGGTAAAACTGATTAGCTGATGATAATGGAGTTACCAAAACAAAGAATAAAACATTACAATGAAAAGGATAATAAAAATAACAGCTCTTACACTGATAGTATTGACAATAGCTATCAGCAAGGGTCATGCACAGGGTACACCAGTACCTGGTGGTGGTGGACCTGGTGTGAACGGAGGTGGAGGGTTTACTCCCCCAAGCAATGGAGGCGGTGGAGATGGTGCTGTGCCATTCGATGGTGGTTTAAGTCTTATCTTATTGGCTGCTGGTGCAGGAGTAGGAGCTAAGAAAAGAAATCAATTGTCTATTTTAAAATAGTCTAACCAAAACTAAATTGATAAATAGCAGCTATCCATTGGGTGGCTGCTATTTGCATTTTATATATGTACTATTAAAGTAATTGTAAAAATTACCGTTGATTTAAAAATGCTTTAATAAATTTACCGCATGGATATTATTCATTTTCCGTTTGTTGGGATTAATTATGGGGTGCGGATGCTTAAACAATATCAATATGTTCAATCAACTATAAAGCCCTTAATATTAGACTGCTGTGAGAAAGCATCCTTCTCTCTTACAAAGCAACATGCTCGCGAACTTTTCAGAACCTATCCTTTATATACAGTATGTTGTAATGCAGAAAATTTTCTCCTATTTAAGGGGCGAAAAATTAATGCTAACGAAAGAAAAAGAATTACACTGGGTGGAATAATGGCTTCCTTAAGCGATGAATTATTGGATGAGGACAGTTGGTCTTTAGATGACTTAATACTTTTGCTAAATGATAAAAAAGTATTTAGCGAATTATCAGCTAGAGCGCAGTTATTAGTATTAATTAACGAAGCTTTTAAAAGTACAGGATATATTAACGAAGGATATTTAGATCAGTTACAAAAAGCATTTTTAGTACAAGCCAATTCAGCTATACAATTTAAAAATGATATTTCATTCCAAGAGGCTGCCAGTATTACTAAAGATAAAGGTGGACAGGCGAATCTTTTAATAGGTTATTTATTAGATGGTAAATTCTCTGAGCTCGAGAATAAATTTATTTATCAAACAGGTGTTTTAGGGCAATTGATGGATGATATTTATGATATATATGAAGATCTTCAGCAAAATATACATACTGCCATCACTAAATCTAAATCTATAGATGAAATGGAGAATTTCTTTACTAATGAGTGTAGATTAATGAATGATTTAGTTAGACAGATGCCTTTGTCAAAGAAACTACAAAACAGATTGATTCGATATACTACTTTTATTCCTGCTTGTGCATTTATTGCCCTTGAGCAATTTAAGAAAGTGGAGAAACAATATGGTGGTCCCCCTTCCTCTTGGAAAAGCCTTCCTCGTAAGTTACTCATAGTAGATATGGAGAAGTTTAGTAATGATATAAAAATGGTTAAGTATTGTAATTATTGTGCTCAGTTATAAGTAAAATAATACTGTATGAATGTTGTTCTATTTGATAATCAAAATCGTAATAAATTAAAACCAGTTACTTCTACCCGAGCATTGGGAATGATTAGGATGGGATTATTTACCAATAAAGAACGCTGGGAATTAATAACAGGAAATGAAGTCTTTCTTTTAACAGATGCTTATCTACAAAGATTATATGCTGAATGTATTAGTAAAGACACTTTATTTATTGATGCGACTGTCTTACCAGACAAGGATATTGTTCTAAACATATTAAACCTTCAGGAGAACGAACGATTGATAAGTGAGAATAATCAACTGATTGCTTATAGAGTTCTAGGGGAGATTAATAATAATGAACTGCCTACGAATTCTTCTACTAAAGTTATTGAAGGAGTAAAAGCACTTGAATATCCCTGGCAAATTATGCAATGGAATAACCTTGTATTTGACTTTGATATTGATTTAATAAAAGCTGATGAAAATATTACGCAAGTAATCCCTGACACCGTTAAATCTATTTGCCCTGAGAATATTTATATAGATAAAACTGCTAATGTTCAACACTGTTATCTAAATGCATCTACTGGGCCAATTTATATTGGCAAAAACGCTTCAGTTCAGGAAGGTGCAATGATTCGAGGATCTTTTGCTTTGGGAGAGAATAGTTTAGTTAGAATGGGGGCTAAAATATATGGTGCCACAACTATTGGAAATAATTGTGTTGTGGGTGGGGAAATAAAGAATGTAGTTATGCAAGGGAATAGCAATAAAGCCCATGATGGCTATCTTGGGGATAGTGTTATAGGAGAGTGGTGCAATTTTGGTGCTGGTTCCAGTAATAGTAATGTGAAAAATACTGGTGGAATTGTTAAGGTTTGGAACGATGACACAAATGATTATATGCCAGTTGGTCAGAAGTGTGGATTAATTATGGGAGATCATAGTAAAGTGGCTATCAATAGCGCTATTAATACTGGATCGGTTATAGGTGTCTGTTGTAATGTTTTTGGTGCTGGATTGTCTCCTAAACGTATTAAAGATTATTGTTGGGGTGCTGATGGAAATACTAAATATGACTTCAATAAAGCAATTAAAGAGATAGAAAATTGGAAGGAAATGAAACACCAGAAATTATCTTCAGCAGAAATATCTGTATTGAGGCATATCTTTGACGCTGATTAATATCAAAATTATCATTTAATTAAACTTCATATTATGAGACAACAAATCGCCGCAGCCAACTGGAAAATGAATCTTACTTATTCCCAAGCTGAGCAGTTGCTAGACAATTTATTAAGCAAAGAATATAACCTGAATGCTAACAGAAAAGTAGTTTTAGCAGTGCCTTTCCCTTATCTGAAATTAGCTGTAGATAAGGTTAATGGCAAACAAGGAATCTTTATTGCTGCACAAAACTGTAATACTAAAAAAAGCGGTGCATACACTGGAGAAACTAGTGTGGAAATGCTTCAATCTTTATCCGTTAACTATGTGGTTCTTGGTCATAGTGAACGTAGAGAGTACTTTAATGAATCAAATGCATTTTTAGCTGAGAAAGTAAATTTAGTATTGGAAAGTAATCTTACACCAATATTTTGTTGTGGTGAATCATTAGATATTAGAGAAGCTGGTACTCAAAATGAATTTGTAACTGTACAATTAACAGAGTCTCTATTTCATTTAACTGCCGAGCAAATTACTAAAGTTGTAATTGCTTACGAACCAATCTGGGCTATTGGTACGGGTAAAACTGCTTCCAGCCAACAAGCGCAAGATATTCATGAACATATCAGAAATTCATTTGCTGAACATTATGGACAAAAAGTTGCGAATGAAATATCTATTCTATATGGTGGAAGTGTAAAAGGTAATAATGCAGCAGAGCTTTTTGCTATGGCTGATGTAGATGGTGGCCTTGTAGGTGGAGCATCATTAAATGCCGATGAGTTTGCTACCATTATCAATGCATTAAAATAAAAAAGCTGCAAACTAAATCCTATTAGTTTGCAGCTTTAATTACTTCCTCTTATGTTATATCCTAAACATAGGAGGA
>CAIVPM010000443.1 GCA_903907815.1 uncultured Chitinophagaceae bacterium
CCGACTACCAGGGCAACGGTGAAATTGTTCAGTTCAGAGGTGGCGATCTTTCTTTAATGGTAAAAGCAGAGTCGTACTCCGATAAACTGTTTCCTTTCTACATTAAAAGTGGTCAACACCTCCATTTAGATATTATTCTATCTTAATGAATGATGTAGTTAAAACTAAAAGCAGGTTGTCCTAAAAGAACAACCTGTTTTTTTTAGTAGCACTTCAATGTATTTACACTATCTCAAGTCTTATTCATTAAACAATTAGAAATTTAATAGCATTAATCGCTCTCTCCCCTACCTTTCTTTTCCACATAATTTATGCTTATTCGCTCTCTTATACTCTAAGCCGTATTTTTGCAGGATGCAGATTCCGGATATTATATTGAAAGTGATGTTTTATTTACTGTGCACCGCTGTGGGTGTGCAAGTGTTTTATTACCTATTTTTCTATAGCAGGCTGGCTTTTTACAAAGAGAAAGAAAGAACCAATACGGTAGAGCAACCCGTATCGATTGTAATATGTGCACGTAATGAAGCGGGTAAACTGGTAACCAATCTTCCTGGTGTTTTAGTGCAGGATTATAAAACTACCCACGAAATAGTGTTGGTAAACGACAATTCGGAAGACGAAACCAAGTACCTGATAGAGGAGTTTAGAAAATCGTTTAAGAACCTAATTCCGGTTACCCTTACGCAGGAAGCTAAACTGATAGTGGGTAAAAAGTTCCCCTTATCGATGGGTATTAAGAGTGCAAAATTTGAGACCATTTTACTGACCGATGCAGACTGTGTGCCAGCATCGGAATTCTGGATACAAAAGATGCAAGGCGCCTATACCGATGGTATAGAAATAGTACTGGGCTACGGTGCCT
The DNA here is from genome assembly GCA_903907815.1 of uncultured Chitinophagaceae bacterium. Classification (GTDB taxonomy): domain Bacteria; phylum Bacteroidota; class Bacteroidia; order Chitinophagales; family Chitinophagaceae; genus CANFLJ01. The sequence goes on from CAIVPM010000443.1 coordinate 866, forward strand.
ACCACCATAAAAAAGGATTGCTGAACAAGATAATCCGTTTCGAAACTTTCTTTAGTGCGCTTAACTACCTATCCTTTGCTATTGCAGGCCTACCCTATATGGGCGTAGGTAGAAACCTTAGCTATAAAAGAGAGGTATTTATAAGGAATAAAGGATTCTCGTCTATTAATCAACTACCTGGTGGCGACGATGATTTGTTTATTAATCAGGTGGCTACCAAAAAGAATACTACGGTAATGATAGACCCGCTGGCACATACGCTGAGCGAGCCTAAAAAATCGTTTGGTGGATGGGTAAAACAAAAGTATCGCCACTACTCTACCTCGAAGTATTATAAACCGAAGCATAAGATTTTGCTGGGCATGCAGTCGTTCTCTTTGTTTGCTTTATATCCATTGCTTGTTTTTAATCTTATATTCTGCAACTGGTGGATGGCATTATCGGTTTATGGTGTTAGATTGTTGATTCAGGCGCTGGTATACTACAAAGCAATGAAGAAGCTGAACGAGTCGGATTTATTTCCTTTCTTCCTGTTGTTTGATATAGGATTATTTTTTTACTACATATTTTTTCTCCCTGCTATATGGAAAAAGCCACACAAGACCTGGGATTAATCCAGGAGTATTTTGCTGATTTTACGGATAAACAAGTTGAACAGTTTAAGGGATTAAAGGATATCTATAAAGAGTGGAATGACCAGATAAATGTAATTTCCCGTAAGGATATTGATCAGATTTACCTGCACCATGTGCTTCATTCGTTGAGCATTGCTGCTGTTTGTGAGTTTAAACCTGGAACAGAAATAATTGATATAGGCTGTGGAGGCGGATTCCCTGGCGTACCGCTGGCTATATTTTTTCCTGAAGTAAAGTTTCACTTGGTAGATAGTATTGGCAAGAAACTAAAAGTGGTAAATGCCGTTTGTGAGGCTTTAGAAATTACCAATGTTACTACCCAGCATACCCGTGCTGAAGAGATAAAAAACCGTAAGTTCGACTTTTCGGTGAGCAGGGCGGTGGCACCCCTTAAAGATTTATGGTACTGGAGTAAACCACTGATAAAAGGTGGCTATAACCACGAACTGGCGAATGGATTGATTTGTTTGAAGGGTGGAGACCTTGCACAAGAGGTTTTTGAGAGTGGACTAAAACCGAATGTAATTCCGGTAAGTCAGTTGTTTAATAATGATTACTTTAAAGAAAAATTTGTATTTCACGTTAAAAAGTAAAAGAAAATCAACGAAAAAGTCTTACTTAATCGTTTGCGTAAAACTTTTTTAGTTAAATCATAATTTGAAATATACTAAACTATTACCTTTAGCCTCGATTAAATATTGATTGTTTTTACTAATCAAAACTAACGGTTTGTATAAATATTCAGTTTTAATAAATTAAAAAACAATTTATCACAACTATTTACAAACGTTATGGGCGTTCTTAAGGACAAGTTCAAAGAAAAAGCGCAGATTGCACAAGAAGAGATTAAGGAATTATTAAAAGAACATGGCACCAAAGTAATTGGTGAAGTTACCCTTGCTCAAGCCTATCAGGGAATGAGAGGAATTACTGGTTTAGTTACAGAAACCAGCTTATTAGATTCACAAGAAGGTATTAGATTCCGCGGATACAGCATTCCAGAATTGTACGAAAAACTACCTAAAGCTAAAGGCGGCAGCGAGCCATTGCCAGAAGGTTTATTTTACCTGATGTTGATTGGCGAAATACCTACTGAAGAAGATGTAACGCATCTGACAGAAGTAATACAACGCAGAAGCCACGTACCATTACACGTTTTTAAAGCGATAGATTCTTTACCACTTACTGCGCATCCGATGACGATGTTTGTAGTAGGTATTATGGCATTACAAACCGACAGTAATTTTGCTAAAGCATATGCTGCTGGTGTAAATAAAAAAGATTACTGGGATACTACTTTCGACGATGCTTATCTGTTGATTGCCCGTCTTCCTCATATTGCTGCTTACGTTTACAGAAGAAAATATAAGGATAGCGTACATATTACGCCAAACGGTTTAATGGACTGGGCGGAAAACTTTGCGCATATGCTGGGTATTGATGATCCTGATTTTAAGGAATTGATGCGTATGTATATGACCATTCACGCAGATCATGAAGGTGGAAACGTAAGTGCTCATACCACTCACCTGGTAGGTAGTGCTTTGAGTGATCCATATTTAGCGTATGCTGCGGGTATGAATGGACTTGCTGGTCCTTTGCATGGATTAGCTAATCAGGAAGTAATTAAATGGATTTATGAAATGCAGGAAAACCTTGGTACTGATTTACCTGCAAGAGAGCAAATAGCTCAATACGTTCATGATACTTTAACTGCTGGAAAAGTAGTTCCAGGATATGGACATGCTGTATTGCGTAAAACCGATCCAAGATTTACTGCACAGATGGAGTTTGGTAAGAAACATATGCCTGAAGACAAACTTTGCCGTACGGTATGGAATGTATATGAGGTAGTACCACCAATTCTTCAATCGGTAGGTAAGATTAAGAATCCATGGCCGAATGTGGATGCTCATAGTGGTGCTTTACTGGTACACTACGGTTTGGTAGAATATGAATTCTATACTGTATTGTTTGCTGTAAGCCGTGCATTGGGTGTTTTATCGAGCTTAATATGGGATAGAGCATTGGCTATGCCACTGGAAAGACCTAAGAGTGTAACTACCGAATCGGTTAAACAATGGCTGGATGGTAAAGGACATGTTTGGGGAGACTAAGTTCAATACGTTTAAAAGGTTTAAACAGTTCAAATTGTTTAACGTAATACAAATTCATCGTGAGTCGTGAGAATACATCGTGAGTCGTGATAGAAATAAAAAGAGAAGGGTTTTCGGTTGAAAACCCTTCTCTTTTTATTTAATATATTGATTTAATATTGAAGAGTAGAATAATGCGCTAATAGAAAATCAATAAAAGATGTATTCTGTATTCATCACGACTCACGATGTATTCTCACGACTCACGAATTCAATGAACAATTCTACCCCGAGGGAAGTATATATTTTATGATTCGTTTGCCAGCTTACGGAGAGCCACCCATTGTTTAAGAGCATCTCTGGCATCTACAGCAGGTAAGCCCAGTACTTTTTTACCATCTTCTACATTACTTATTACACCGGAGCAACCTCCTACCTGTACGCCATTACCAACAGTTACGTGATCGCTGATACAGGCTCCACCGCCAACCATTACTCCATTGCCCAGCGTAACTGAACCTGCCAGTCCGCTACTACCCGCCATGATACAGCATTTGCCCATTCGGCTATTGTGCCCTATCTGTACCAGATTATCGAGTTTGCAACCATCGCCTATTTCTGTAGCACTAAACTTGCCACGATCGATACAGGTACTTGAACCAATTTCTACCCCATTACCTATTACTACATTACCTATATGGGTAATCTTCACCAGTCCTTTTCCATCGGGACTTGGACGGAAACCAAATCCATCGGCACCAATAGTTGCATTAGGATGGATGATACAATAGCTACCCACGATACATCTTTCTCTGATAACGGTTCCACTCCAGATGGTAGTATTGTTGCCAATTGAAACGCTATCGAGTATGGTTACATTTGGATATAGCGTAACATTTTTGCCTAAAACCACATCCTTTCCAACATAACAACCAGCACCAATTCTTACCCCTTCGCCAATGTTTGCAGTAGGATGTATTACAGCAGTAGTATGAATAATTTCTTCAAAAACCGGTGGTACAGGCATATACATATCCAGTACATCGGACATAGCTATGTCGGCGTTTTTTACTTTGATAACGGCTCTGTTTTCAGTAGGCAGAAGATCGATATCATCATTTACTATTACCGCACAAGCTTTAGAGGTATCCCAAAGTTTAGCGAATTTTTTACTCCCAATAAAGGTAATCTGTTCGCTGGTTGCATACTCTATCTGCTCTGGACCAGTGATTGCAGTAGTAGTATACCCTATTAACTCTCCCTTTATTTTATTACAAATTTCTTCTATCGAAAATGACTTCATCTGGCAATTTTAGGAAATGAAAATAAGGGATTTAGATTAAATGAAAACATTTTATACTTTTCAATGTACAGAATTGTGCATTCTGATTCTATATCATGAGAAAAGACCATGAGTTGCGATACATAAAAATGCAGCTTTTTAGTATGTTTAGCTAAGTAATTGCCGTAGAGTATTATATCAGGAGCTAATGTTTCCGAGTGAGATAACTGGAGTAGAATACTTTGAACCACTGGAGCCACAGTGACACTGAGGTACACAGAGAATACTATAATACAGTTACGCAAAGGACGCTGAGAATTCAATACTTTATTTTAAATGTTGAATGAAATACAAATACAGAGGACGCAGAGAACAGCTAAAGCTGTTTAATACATCACTCAGTGTACTTAAACTAATTCAGTTATTAACTGTTGTTACGCAGCGTATTAAATCAGGGGGTGGTGTTTCCGAGTGATATAACTTTGGTTGAATACATTTGAACCACAGAGACACTGACGACACTGAGGAACACAGAGAA
>CAIVPM010000444.1 GCA_903907815.1 uncultured Chitinophagaceae bacterium
AGTCCTGGGAGGTTTACTCTCGGGGCTTTTAAAATATAAAAACTGCTAAAGGTATAAATACACTTACATTTGATTAAATACGGTTATTATGAGCTCAGTAAATATAAAACTCTACGACTTTGTGAAACAAGAATTCAAATTATCGGAAGATAAGGCTTTGAAGTTTGTAGAAATACTGGACGATGCCGTAAAAGAAGATATTAAGGTGAATGCATTTGAATTTAAAAGTATCTGGAAAGATGATTTCCATGTGTTGGATAAACGCATTTTAGAAAGTAAGAATGATATGTATAAAGCTATTTTTTTATCCAGCTTAGTTCAACTTATTGCAATACTTGGTGGGGTATTAGCAATTGTAAAATTTTCGATTGGCAAGTAGTTACAAATACTGGTTGTAATATTAATATTAAGTCCCGAGAGATTTACTCTTGGGGCTTTTTTTTATTTGTAATTCATAGCGGATATTACTCGTCTGACGCCTTGTTTAGTAATTAAATTTTGTAGATGTTGGGTAGGCGTACTGACGAGTGGAACGATGTATTTGCTGTTGCGTTAGGGCTATAAAGGAATATCCTTTATGTACCACAGGAAATGAGGCTTATATGAATCTTGTTTTACTGTTTGAATATAGGCTTTGTGGTACAGAAAGATAGGAAGAAATAGCCCGGCCGCGAGGAACGAAGCGGCAACGCCCAAAACTCCTATCCCCTATAGAGGGACAAGACAAAAAGTGTAATGAAGAGAATTATTTAATAAAAGGGATATGAATTTCATTATTGTATATTTGCGATAACAAATTAGTCATAACATTTTATTTGACTTATTAATTTTAGACTATGATCTCTGTTCATCCTCAATATATAAAAGATAACAATGGCAATAAGCTAATGGTAGTGCTGCCTGCAGAAGAATTTGAAACTATCATGGAACAACTGGAACGGGTGGAAGATGTAAAGCTATTTGATGAGGCTAAGAAAGAAGATAATGGCGATCGTATTTTATTCTCTGATTACATGGATAAGAGAAAACAAAAAAATGCCTGATTATACAATTGTCCTAACCCAGAAAGCAAGAAAACAATTAGATAAGCTCTCCGATAATATTGCAGCACCAATACTACAAACAATTGGATTGTTAGCGCAAAACCCCAGACCTAAAGGATATTTGAAACTGAAAGGCAGAGACGGTTATAGAGTAAGAGCCGGCAGTTACAGAATAATATATGAAATACTTGATAATCAGCTAATAGTTGACGTAATAACTATTGGGCATAGGAAAGATATTTATGATTAATCCTTGTTTATAAGCATCAGTATTTCTTCCACCGCTACTTCCTTGGTTTTCTCCGACAAATTAATCCAGTGATAATCATCGTTCTTGCGGAACATAGTCATCTGTCGTTTGGCATACTGACGGGTATGAATCTTTATACGATTGAAGGCTTCGGTTAAGGAACCATTACCATCGAAATAATCGAACAATTCGGTATAGCCAACCGTCTGTAAAGCATTGAGGTGGCGATGCGGCAATAATTGCTCGGCCTCCTTTAGCAATCCGGCTGCTACCATCTCATCAACACGGATATTGATATTCTGTTGCAACAACTCTCTGGGCAATTCGAGGGCTACTTTTATAATACGAAAAGGTCGCTGTACGGCAATGCCTTTGCGATAAGTAGTAATAGATTCTCCGGTAGATAAAATAAACTCGAGCGCACGCATTAAACGCTGCGGATTCTGCTGCTCGGCCACCTGCCAGAATACAGGATCTTTTTCCTGTACCTGTAGTTGTAACCAAGATAAACCCAGTGCATTATACTGTTCTATTACCTGCTTACGAATAGCATCATTCACTGTGGGCATGCTATCAATTCCATTACAAAATGCATTGATATATAAACCGGTACCGCCTACCATTACGGCTACCTTGTTGTGGGCAAATATTTCCTGAGCAGATTGCAAAGCATACTGTTCGAATATGCCAGCATCCACCTTATGATAAATGGAATATGAACCAATAAAATAATGTTTTACTGCAGCCAGCTGCTCGGGAGTAGGTTTGGCAACAGCAATATCCAGCTCCTGAAAACACTGCCTTGAATCGGCAGAAATAATATGGGTATTTAAAGCCTGCGCAAGCTGAATGGCTACAGCCGTTTTACCAACAGCAGTGGGACCAGCAATTACAATGATCGTATTAGAATACAATATTTTAAATGTTGAATGTTAAATGTTGAGTGGAACAAATTAGCTAATTAATTAAAAGTCCTCTCCTCCTTCGGCGGCAAATTCGTCTCCTCCAAGTTCTTCTTCACTTGATTCTCCTTCTTCGCCTTCATCGCCAAAGCCTTCTTTGGATTCGTTTAAATCGTATTTTTCTTCTATATCCACAAATCTTTCGCCCAGCAAAGAACGGGTACCATATTGCATAGGTGCCAGCCCTTCTACACGGGAACAATAAGGATAGGTAAGCTTTTTATCTTCTTCTTTATTGATACTGATTAATTCTACCAGGAAAGTCCAGTTTTTGGTAAAATCGTATACATAAATAAACTTCTGATTAGGCTCGAACATTTCACTTGCAATAGCAGTTTCGGCCATTAATAAAGGGGGTGCTTTATATTCCTTATCATATACTTCTACCGAAATTTCGCGGCCTCTATCCCAGTTGTCGTTGCTGCGATAAAAGGTAGCCTGATGTTTATTATCGAAATCATAAGACTTCAATATTGCAAGATGCAATTCCTGAAAAGTTTGTTTATGATTGATGACGATATCGCGATAAATAACTTCATCTTCCTCCATATAAACTCTAAACTTCAATGCTGCCATGATATTAAATATAAGATGTATAAATAAGTGGTGGCGAAATTAAGGGATATGTTTTAGAGAATACATTATTTTGAATGTTGAGGGTTAAATGTTGAATGAAATCCGGGTGAGTAAGGGTAATTAACAGTAACATTTTGATTACCCTTAATGTTAACCAAGAATTTGATTAAAATGTAACAGCAACCATATTGTATTATATTTGTGAAAAATAGTTCATGTGGAATAAGCTCAATATATTAAGAGAAGAATACCTGGAAAGGGGAATTATGAATTCTATTGATTATGAGAAATTCTGTATGATTTCTATTGTTTATAATTCATCTAAAATAGAAGGTTGTTCTCTAACTGAGACTGATACAAAAGTATTACTGGAGAAAAATATCACAGCACAAGGCAAGCCATTAACCGACCACCTGATGGTGAAAGACCATTATGCTGCATTTTTGAAAATAAAAGAAGATGCTGCTGTAAAAAGAAAGCTTTCAGTAACTTTTATGAAAGAAATAGCAGCTGCAGTAATGAAAACGACCGGGGGGATTACCAGAACTGCTTTGGGAGACTTTGATACTGCTAAAGGAGATTTGAGACTTGCCCAGGTATATGTAGACATAAAGTATTTCCCTGATTATTCTAAAGTACCTGTACTATTAGATAAACTTGTAATGGAAGTAAACAATAGAATAGACCTGGTAAAAGGGGATGATATTCTAAAACTGGCGGCAGATATTCATTACAATTTTGTAAACATTCATCCTTTTGGTGATGGTAATGGAAGAACATCGAGATTACTGATGAATTATATTCAAATGTATCATAATGAGCCTTTGATTAAAATTTTCACAGAAGACAGAGCTGAATATATCAATGCCTTAAATGAAACGGAAGAAAAAAGCAATCCTGACATTTTCAGAGATTTCATTTGTAGTCAGCAAATAAAATTCTATGAAGCTGAATTGAATAAATTTAAAAAGAGTGGATCGGGATTCTTTATGCTATTTTAAGAAGCTGTTTGAATTATTTACTTGACACTTCTAATGGCACCTTCTTCGGGTAACAACTTATTTACATTTTTAGCAGCTCTTTCCGACTATAGCTGCAAAATTCACCATATTACATTATAGATAATAGCAATTAGGAATTCTAAAAAATAGCTTACCCAGCTAAATACAATACTGTAATCACTCAACCGTTCCCGAAGAATTTTGCAGCTTTTTGAGGCTAATTGACTGTAAGGGACTAAATTCGCCCCCCAATAACAATAATTATTACCAATCGAATAAAAACAATCAATTATTATGGCATACGATGTAGTAGTGATAGGTAGCGGTCCTGGAGGATATCCAGCGGCAATAAGAGCTTCTCAACTTGGTTTTAAAGTTGCAGTGATAGAGAAAGAAAGTCTTGGTGGTATCTGCCTCAACTGGGGTTGTATTCCTACCAAAGCGCTTTTGAAAAGTGCTCAGGTTTACGAATACATGAAACATAGTGCCGACTACGGTATTAATGCTACAGGTGTTCAGGCCGACTTTGGTGCAGTAATTAAACGTAGCCGTGGTGTTGCTGATAAAATGAGTAAGGGTGTTACCTTCCTGAGGAAGAAGAACAAGATAGACGTGATAATGGGCTATGGTAAAATAGCATCGAAAGGTAAAGTAGAAGTAACTGCTGCCGACGGATCGAAACAAATAATAGACGCTAAATACATTGTAATAGCTACTGGCGGACGTAGCCGTGAATTGCCTAACCTGAAACAGGATGGTAAAAAGGTAATTGGTTACAGAGAAGCAATGGTATTGCCTACATTACCTAAGAGCATGATTATAGTAGGTAGTGGTGCAATAGGAGTGGAATTTGCATACGTTTACAACAGCATGGGAACTAAAGTAACTATTGTGGAATTCCTTCCTAGAATAGTGCCTGTAGAAGATGAAGACATCAGTAAAGAACTGGAAAAACAATATAAGAAACAAGGCATAGACATCATGACCAACTCTTCGGTGGAGAGTGTTGATACTTCTGGTGCTGGTGTGAAAGCGGTTGTGAAAAAACAAGATGGCAGTACCGTAACCTTAGAAGCTGATATCGTGTTGAGCGCTGTAGGGGTGGTTGCTAATATTGAAAATATTGGTCTGGAACAAAATGCTATCAAGGCTGAAAAAGGCAAGATTATCGTTGACAAATACCAACAAACTTCTGTAGCTGGAATTTATGCTATTGGAGATTGTAGTCCTGGTCAGGCTTTGGCGCACGTAGCTGCTAAAGAAGGTATTAATGCTGCTGAGCACATTGCTTACTTAGAGAAAAAACATCATCACCTTCCTGATACTATCGATTACAACAACGTACCTGGATGTACTTATTGTACGCCGGAGATTGCGAGTATTGGATTTACAGAGAAAGCTGCTAAAGAAGCTGGTTACGATATTAAGGTAGGTAAATTCCCATTTGTTGCCAGTGGTAAAGCAAGTGCTGCCGGTGCAACAGAAGGTTTTGTAAAAGTAATCTTTGATGCTAAATATGGTGAGTTCCTTGGAGCACACATGATTGGTACAAACGTAACAGAAATGATTGCGGAAGTATCTGTAGCGAGAAAGCTGGAAACTACAGCGCATGAAATACTGAATGCTATACACCCTCACCCTACTATGAGTGAAGGAATAAAAGAAGCTACTGCTGCTGCATACGGAGAAGCGATAGATATTTAAACCCCTAACCCCTAAAGGGGAACCAGGGATATGATAATTTGATGATGTGATGATTTGATAATAAATACAAATTAATACATCGTTTAACTTTTTTGATAATTATACCGATTAAGGGGCTGTTCGAAAGGACAGCCTTCTTTTTTTATACAGGAGACAGAAGTTAGAATATAGGAGTCAGGAGAATACAGGTTGCTGGTTAATAGAAACCTGTATTAATCTGTATTAGCGTTTAGCATTAAGCGTTTTGCCTTCAGCTGTATTCACTATTGCCTCATTGCCTTGTTGCCTTTGTGCCTGTATTTATTTTTAATTCTTAATTTTTAATTCTTAATTATTTTTCTTTGTAGCTATGAATCAGCATATACCACTGGCAGAGAGAATGCGTCCTATGCAAATAGATGATCTTGCTGGTCAGGAGCACCTGACTGGTAAGGGAAGTATTCTTCGTAAAGCTATAGAACAAAAGAGTATTCCTTCCATGATTTTATGGGGTCCTCCGGGAGTGGGTAAGACTACTATTGCCAACATTATAGCGCAGACGGTACAACTCCCCTACTTTCAGCTTAGTGCTATCAGCAGCGGTGTGAAAGACATAAGAGAAGTAATAGAAAAGGCGGCTGATTTAAAGAACGTTATTCTATTTATAGATGAGATTCATCGTTTTAATAAGAGTCAGCAGGATGCATTGCTTGGCGCTGTGGAACGCGGCACCATTACCTTAATAGGTGCTACTACCGAGAACCCTTCCTTTGAAGTAAACTCGGCCTTGCTAAGCAGGTGTCAGGTATATGTACTAAAAGCATTAACCGAAACTGATCTGGTAAATCTGCTACAACAAGCCCTAAGTAAAGATGAACAATTAAAAGAATATTCAATTGAGTTAGAAGATACTGCTGCCCTGATTAATATATCGGGTGGTGATGCCAGAAAACTACTGAATTTGCTGGAACTGGTAGTAGTCTCTTCTATTACTGAACATAATAGATCGGTAACTATTACCGATAAACTGGTGATGGAAGTAGCGCAGGCTAAAATAGCTTTATACGATAAGAGCGGCGAGCAGCATTACGATATTATTTCTGCCTTTATAAAAAGTATGCGAGGCAGTGATCCTAATGCAGCTGTGTATTGGCTTGCCCGTATGATAGAGGGTGGCGAAGATGTACTGTTTATAGCGAGAAGGATGTTGATATTTGCATCGGAAGATATTGGCAATGCGAATGCAAATGCATTACTATTAGCCAATGCTACATTTGATGCAGTGCATAAAATAGGATACCCCGAAGCGAGGATAATATTATCGCAGTGTGCAACCTACCTTGCCTCCTCTGCTAAAAGCAATGCATCCTACATGGCCATTAATACTGCCTTGCAACTGGTAAAACAGCATGGCGATTTATCGGTTCCGCTTCATATAAGAAATGCACCAACCAACCTGATGAAGCAAATGGATTATGGCAAAGGATATCAGTACGCCCACGACTATGAAGGCAACTTTGTAGCTCAGGAATTTCTGCCTAAAGAAATTAGTGGTGCTAAGTTGTTTAATCCTGGAAATAATGCAAGGGAGAATGAGCTTAGAAAGTTTCTAAAGGAGAAATGGAAAGAGAAGTATGGATACTGAGAACGTTTAAGTCGTTCAAAACATTCAAGGTTTAACGGAATACAAATAACTGTTTCAAGTTTAAATACAATGAAGCCGCTAATTATTAGCGGCCTCTTTCATTATACATATGTCTTTATTTTATTCTACAATTAGTGTCTGGTTATTATTAACATCAACTCCATTAAAGTTAGCGAAATAAACGCCCTTAGCTAAAGAAGAAGGTAGTTGTATAGTCTGTAACTGATAATCCCCTTCTACCTGAATTGTACGAGAATATATCACAGCGCCTAACTGATTATAAACAGATAATTTGTACTGTCCTTTACTACAATCTGCTATTTGTAATTCAAACTGTTTGTTGGTAACTGGATTTGGAGCAATCTTAATACTCGTAGACGTAAAAACATTCTTTATTTTTAATATCTTACTATACTTTTTATCTCCATTGGTGGCAATTGCAACAACTCTATAGTAAGCAGTTTTATCATTGGTATTGTTGTCGATTACAGAATAAGTACTTTGTCCTTTATTGGATAACAAAGTAGCAAATACATTGAAATTAATACCATCAATAGATTTTTCAATCTGATAAGACTGAACATTTGTTTGTTCAGCTACGCTCCAATGAATTGCATTAGCAGTATTGTTTTTATTGACACTAATAGCGCTAAATGCTACCGGTACTATAGCTAGTGAAGTTTTCCCTTCAAACTGAACACTTTTTATATACAAAGTTCTACTGGTAGAAGTAGAAGCACTGGCCGAATATGCCCACATTCTAATAGTAAGTGTATGACCAGCAGTACAAGTAACAGGAGCACCAAATGCGGTCATTTTAATAGTAGTAGTCCCTCCAGCAGTAGCAGTAACTTGTCCGCCAGGAATAAGAACAGGGGCAGCAGTATCGATAATATATGCGAAACTTAAAATATTGTTGCCACTCGAACCACTTGTTTTAGGAATTATTGCAAATGAATCCAGTTTTATATCAAAACCAGCTGCAGATGATACCGGAAAGTCAAGGTAGTAACCTGCAGTAACTGCATTAGGCCAGGTGGTAGAACTTTTACAGCCAAAACCACTGGTACTATATGCGCCCCCGGTAAAGGAAGAACCAATTACCATATTAGAAGTTACAACAGTAGTAGTTGCTCCTACGGTAGCAGCAGAAGCATCTGCTGTTAATGCCCATGTAGAGGTAAAAGAACCTTGAGCTAACGCAATATTCCCAACAATCATTAGGGAACATATAATAATTAAGTTTTGTACAACTGTTTTTTTCATAATGCTTTTTTTCGTTAGTTAATATGCAATTCAAATATACCTACTTATCATGAAGCAAGAATAATTATATTAAATAGTGATTAATTTATTTAACTATTTATCGATAATAAAACATTCACACCCATGCTATTTTCAATAATGAATTCACAAGAATGGATTTAATATATTCAAATATAATTTTAAATATACCATCAATTTTCCACTGAATCTGGTTATTTGTAAAATATATAACGCATTTTCTACTTCATTATTAATATTTTTTATATTTTTACTTTGAAATACCATCCTTTGAAATTGCAGGCTTTTAGTAAATGGTTGATTTTAAGGTTCTCTGAATTAATATTATTAGTATAATTGCCGTTTTTAGTATTTTTACTTATACATTTTCTTACAAGCAGCATTTTTGTTAATGAAGTTATCTATATCAAATAGCAGTTTAAATGATAATTTCTCCGAAAGGGAGATTATTACAGGCTGTTTGAAAGGGAATGTAAAATATCAGAAGATTCTTTTTGAAAAATATTCTCCGAAGTTTATGACCTTATGCTTGCGGTATGCTACCGATCAAATGCAGGCAGAAGACATGCTTCAGGATGCTTTTATCAGAATCTTTAATCATTTGGATCAATTTAAGTTCGAAGGCTCTTTTGAAGGATGGATGAGAAGAATAGTAGTGAACGTTTCTCTTAAGGCACTTAAGAAAAACAGAATTACTTTTTCAACAGATGACGAGGCAGGGGTTCAGATACCAGATACCAGTACCGATGCACCGAGTCATTTATCGGAAGCTGAATTATTGAGATTGATAAAACATTTGCCTACAGGATATCGTATAATTTTTAACCTGCATGCAATAGAAGGATTTAGTCATGATGAAATTGGAGATATGCTGAATATTAAAGCTAGTACCAGTAGAAGTCAATTAGTAAAGGCAAGGAAAATGTTGCAGCAACAAATTATTAACTTGCAAAAAATTGCAGTATAATGAAAGATAAGCAATTTGATAATATTTTTAAGGACAAGCTTAACAGCTATTTATCCCCTGTCCCTACAGACATGTGGGAGAGGATTGCACAGGATAAAAGGAAGAAACGTCCTGTTGCATTCTGGTTTACCAATACAGCTTATGGATTATACGCTGTACTTTCTATCTTACTAATTACTGCCGGAGTATTTGCCTGGAAACATTCAGACAATAATGTTTCTTATTCAAATGCTACTAATTCATCTATTACAAAAAATAATAATTCCAACGTTACCAATCTTCCATCAAAAAATTCTACAACAGATAATTCTATTATTAAGGAATCAAATAACAATGTAGTTGCATCTGACAACAACAGTTTTTCAAACAAAGAAATTAATACTACAACTGCAAAAATTGAAACTACTGAAAACAATGCTATTATAGAAAGTGAAAGTAAAAAGTCTGTTGTACGTGAAAAGGTATACTCTAAAAAATCGATTCATTATAAAACAACTTTATTATCAGAAAAACAACCCCATTTCATTGGATCAAATGTAGCTTCAAAAGCAACAAACATTGCAAACAAACAGAACAGTACTATATCTGAATCTGGCAATTTTAGTACGATAGAAGATAATACAGATAATATAGACAACATTGATACAAAATCATTAAGCGAAGTAGCTTTAGTAAAAGCTGATAGAATAAAACTGGCATTAGCTAAACTGAATGCTACATTTAAAAAGCCTAATCATTTTGCTTGTCCTGGAGAAAAGAATATACTGGATAAGAATTGGTACTTAGAACTCTATGGCTCCCCTGAATACAACTTTAAATCTGTTACCAGTAATGGAACCTCCAGCAACTATTTACAGAAAAAAGATAGTGCTGAAACAATGTTAATGGGCTTCAATTTTGGAGTTCGATTAATGAAAAATATATTTAGCAAGGTATACCTTAAAACAGGTTTACAGTATTCACAATATAATGAACAATTCTCTATTCAAAGAGAAAATGAACATATTACCACGACTGTTGTGATTAATAAAGTAATTAATCTGCCACATGGAGATACTACTATTTCTGATACCAGTATACTTACGCAGGTAGGTTATAAATACACTAAAACAATTAATCAATATAGAAATATTGAAATTCC
>CAIVPM010000445.1 GCA_903907815.1 uncultured Chitinophagaceae bacterium
ACACTACTAATCGATTACAGCACACTCATAAGTCTTTTCAATACCTCACTAACCTTCATTTTAATATTCATGGCCTTGTTTTAAATGTTCATAGCCTTCTACAGAGTATTCATGGGTCTTTTCATTACCACACTAACCGATTACAGACTATTACTAACGCAGAACACTGAACCCATCATCGATTTCAGAACACCCATCGTTTTCGAAAGTTTATTTCATAGTTTTTTAAACCACTTTATCAACCCATTCAAAAACATTAGCCTGATATTTAATAAGCTATTTACTTTTGCGGATACAATATATTCGCTTATGGCTAAGATCATTACACTTACACTCAATCCTGCTATCGATAAAACAACTTATACAACAAAGGTTGTTCCCGAGAAAAAGTTAAGCTGTTCTCACCCTATCTATCAGCCAGGCGGTGGTGGCATCAATGTATCCCGTGCACTGTCCCACTTAGGTACCCATACTACGCCTATTTATCTGGCAGGTGGATTTACAGGTTCTCATCTACAGCAATTATTAGCTAAAGAAGGCATTGGATCGGTGGTGGTGCCTATTGAATGTAATACCCGTACCAATCTTACTGTAGTAGAAGAGTCTACTGGCTTACAGTTTCGTTTTGGTATGGTCAGTCCGGCCATTAAAGAATCGGAATGGAAATTCTGCCTTCAGTTACTGGAGCAACAGGTTGATTTCGATTATATCATTGCCAGCGGTAGTCTACCGCCCGAAGTGCCTATGGATTTCTTTGGACAGGTAGCACAGATTGCTAAAGCTAAAAATGCAAGATTAATTATCGATACATCGGGCGAGGCATTGCAACATGCAATTAATGTGGGGGTGTTTATGATTAAACCAAACTTAACCGAATTGAGTGCGCTGTATGGTAAAGAAGAACTTACTATTGACAAAATAAAAGAGGCTGGTCAGTCTATTATTGCCCGTGGCGCCTGCGAAGCAATGGCTATTTCTATGGGGCCAGATGGGGCAATTATAGTTACTAAAGATGAGTATTACCATATCCCTTCTCCATCGGTAATAGTAAAGAGTACAGTAGGTGCGGGCGATAGTATGGTAGCCGGTATTGTTTATGGGTTAACCAACAACTGGAACTGGAAAGATACCGTAAGCTATGGAGTGGCCTGTGGTACTGCTGCTACTTTGAACGAAGGAACGCAGCTTTGCAAAAAAGAAGACGTAGAAAGACTATTTGCTGAAATAAAAAAAGAATCCTAGCAAACAGCATTTTTAGTTAAAAAGGGCTCTATACATTTCAAAAGGTGGTTGATTTTATATATTTACAACCTTATAACGACATAGGGGAAACAATTTCTTTTTAATACATAGACAATTTAAAATAAAACAATGAAACAAAAATTACTCATTGCCTTATTGGTATTTGCATTCAATAACCTGGTAGCACAGACCGATTCTATATCTGTTGGAGCAAACAGTGGGGGAGGTTCTAGTAACTCTGCTAACAACACCTACGGCCCTATGATGTCCAATACATCAGGAGCATTGTGGAACAGACATGCTTATATTTATCCATCTTCATTGTATACATCTTTAGTAAGCGGTACTTCCTTAAATGCTATTAGTTTTCCAAGAACTACAGCCACATTTACATTTGGTACACTGGCAGGAACTGTGTCGTTTAAAATTTATTTAAAGAATACTACTGCTACAGATTTTGGTGCCAATAACGCCGATTGGACTACCGAAACTACTGGTGCAACGCTGGTATACAATGGTACCAGTGCAGATATTATGTCGATTGTAGGTAATTCTTATGGTTTAAAGAAATTTCCTTTCACTAACAACTTTGTTTATACCGGGGGAAATATAGAAATGCTGGTAGAATATACACAAAGTTCAGCCGCAGCAGGTGATGTGGTTTGGAATTACGATAAAACAACTAATATACCTGCCTATGCTACCAATCAGGTAAAATATGCTACAGGTGCCGGTAATACTCCTTCAACTACTACTTTAAATACCAGCGCTTCTGCGCATCCTGCTATGTTGCTCTATTTTAAAGGTGCTGGTTGTACAGGAAAACCTAACGCTGGTAATATTCCTTATTTAATCAACGCATGTCAGGGTAGTTACACTGCATTAAATGTTACTGGTTATACCGCCGATCTTGGGATACATTTACAATGGCAGCAAGCCAATACAGGAAGCGGTCCATGGACAAATGTAGTGGGAGGAAGTACCGATACATTAACTTATTATATCACCCCTAATTTGTACAACACTACTTATTACAGAGTAAAAGTTACTTGTGGCTATTCTCTTGACTCTGCTTTTACAAATACAGATACTATCAACATTACGCATCAGCCTTCTATATTGCCTTTATTAATGGGATTCAATTCTACTACACCGCAGGTAGAATGTCTTTCGCAGGATGTTGTTGTAGATACACAGCTTACTTCTCAGTTGGCTCCTTCTATTAGTTTGTTGTCTAGTTTAGGCAATCCTACCAATACTCCTGCTGCTACTATTTATGCTCAGGAGGGGAATAGAATGGTTAAATTTAATAGTGCCGATTGCGATCCTTACGATGCTATCAGATTTAAAATGCCTGAACTGAATACCAAGGGTTTATCGGGTGTAGATATTTATTATTTCTATTATCAGATTAATGGTCATAAAGCTTCAACCGATAATATTGCTATACAATATTCTCTGGATAATAAAGTATGGTTTACCGTTCCAGCTTCATTGGTACATATAACCAATAATGCAGAGGATAGTACCCAAAATGGATGGCAGAAAGTTTTTCTTTCTTTGCCTGCAGCGGTGGCTAATAAAGATAGTGTATGGGTAGCCTTTTTATTAACCAGCGGTTATGGATACAATATCCTATTGGATAATGTAAAGCTGGGTGCTACTGGTACTTTGCCAGTTAAGTATATTGATATTAAAGCAACTAAAACAGGAGCAAATAATAAACTTGCCTGGTCTACATTCGAAGAAAAAGAAAATAACTATTTCGAAATAGAAAGATCAGCAAATGGTAGAGAGTTTGTCTCTATTGGTAAAGTAAATACTAAAGCAATTAATGGTAATAGTACCAGCGAGTTAACGTACAATTTTATAGATAATAATACATTGTTAGGTAACAATTACTATCGTATAAAACAAACGGATAAAAACGGAGCGATATATTATTCCGAAGTAGTTGTAGTAAAACAGGATAAGGTAAATACATTATCAATTAATAGAGTGTATCCAAATCCATCAACGAATGGTAAAATAAACATAACTGTTTTTGCTCCCGAAGCAACTATACTTACTACTTTTGTTACAGACGTTGCAGGAAAGGTAATCAAACAATTTACCCAAACTTTAGTAGTGGGTGATAATGAGATTAATATAAATATGGTAGGTTTGGAAAAGGGGAATTACTTTATTAGAACTGCTACCAATCAAATGCAATCAAATACATTGATGTTTGAAAAGAGATAGATAACATTTTGATATTTAAATCATTGTTTTATGGGATTAGATAGTATAGAACTACTTATGGAAGTTGAAAAGTATTTTTCTATATCTATTCCTGATAATGAAGCTGAAAAAGCATATACTGTAGGAAACCTTGTTGATTGTGTTGCCAATATATTGAATGTTGAAAAATTCGATTTTAGCCTTAGGACTGAAACGTTCAATAAAATTAAAGGCCATATAAAGTTACTTTGCAAAACGAGTGTAGATTTCAAAATTACTGATAAAGTAAAGGATCATCTTGATTTAAACAATAAACTTTTAATTCAAGACTTAGAGAATATATTAAAGCTTGAACTAGTTGGTATTAATAAAACAGAGATACTTAATAATAATTATATTTCAAGATTAAAGGCTTGGATTAGTTTTTCTACTATGTATGTTGATTTTAAGGAAATTACCTGGAAGAAGTATATTGACATTTTACTTGCTTACCATTTAGTCTGGAAAAGCAAACCAGATTCCTTCAATTCAAAATATGAAATCTACTTAGCTATTATGCAAATAACAGTTGATAAAATAGGAGTTGATTATTCCGAAATAGGAATTGAAAAATCGTTTACCGATGATTTAGGAGTTGATTAAGTTCCAATGTATCTGAAATTTGAAAATGTGTATATAAATAAAAAGCGGAGTACAATTAATTGTACTCCGCTTTTTTATTCGTTATAGATAACTACTACCAACTTTTTTTGTTGTAGCCGCCACCGCCGCCACGAGAACCACCGCCGCCAGAGCCACCTCTGCCACCGCCGTAACCACCGCCACCGCTAGGTCTTTCTTCTCTAGGTCTTGCTTCGCTTACACGAATAGGACGACCATCGATCATAGCACCATTCAACTCAGTTATTGCTTTGTTAGCAGCTGCGTCGTCTGTCATTTCTACAAAACCAAAACCTTTACTACGGTTAGTTTCTCTGTCCATAATAACTTTAGCAGAAGTTACCTCACCATACTCAGAAAAATACTCTTTTAAGTCTTCATCGCGAACGGAAAACCCAAAATTTGAAACAAAAATGTTCATACAAAAAAATTAATAAAATAAATAATGTTTGAGGCTGAGCAGAGAGTATAGAGACTGACTATTAGCAATTACGCATAGCAGAGAAATATCGGTACAGAATGCTTTAGAACTCAATTTAATGATGTAACATTACACTATTAATATCAAACCGTCCTATTTATTTTACAAATGCGGTGATTATTTTTCATTAAACAGCAATTGTAATTGTGTTTTATACTGCTATATTGAGTAGGAAGAAGGTGGAACTTAACAAGTTATGCTATACAGAAAACAAAAACGGAGCACAATTGCTTGTGCTCCGTTTTAAAAAGTTTTAGTCAGAAACTACTACCAACGATTTGTTTTTTGGTAGCCGCCACCGCCGTTACCGCCTCTGTTGCCACCACCGTAGCCACCAGAACCGCCAGCAGGTCTTTCTTCTCTTGGTCTTGCTTCACTTACGCGAAGTGCACGACCATCAACCATTGCACCATTCAATTCAGCAATTGCTTTAGTTGCAGAAGCGTCATCAGACATTTCTACAAACGCAAATCCTTTGCTCTTGTTGGTGAATTTGTCCATAATAACTTTAGAAGAAGTAACTTCTCCATACTCAGAAAAATAATCTCTCAAGTCTTCGTCTTGTACAGCGAAGCTTAAATTTGAAACATAAATGTTCATGTAAAAAAAATAAAAAAAATAAAAAATACTTGAGGCTGAGCAGAGTAGCAGAAACTAACTATTAGCAGAAATATGCGTAGCAGAAAAAATTATCTTTACAAAATGCTTTAGAACTCAAATTAACAATGCAAGATTACGGGTTTATATTGGTTTGCAACAAAATATTTTAATTCAACCTTGTTATTTCATTCAATTTTAACATCCATCGCTATAGCTATTCGGTCTTAAAGTTAAATAATGAAGCAGTGAAAGCACCTTTCTCTTTTTTCTTCAAAATCACGTTCCATTCCCCTTTATATCTTAGCGTTTCAGGAACTAATAAATCTTTTATTTTAGTCATTTCCACTTCCATGTCCACATCAAAACTATAAACTCCAGCATGGTAACTTAGTGTATATTTCCGGTAAAGTACTTCTAAGGTAGATGCATCAAAATAGGTAGTCATCTCATCTACCACTATGCCACTTTTTTGATAAAACCATAAGTTGCTTTTAGGCATGATAGAGAAAGTATAACAGTATTTGCCCTTATAGTCTTTAGCATCCAGTTTATAATCATATTTAGCGGATGCATTTTCATCATACAAATCCAGCTTATTACCAATGAAAGTAATATCAGGTATCTTCTTACC
>CAIVPM010000446.1 GCA_903907815.1 uncultured Chitinophagaceae bacterium
ATTAGCAGTAGTTAGTGCATTGATGGTATTATTTAGTAAGAATCCTGTACACAGTGTACTATGGTTAATCGCCGTATTCTTTGCTATATCTGGTCATTACATATTAATGAATGCGCAGTTCCTCGCCATCGTAAACATCATCGTTTATGCAGGTGCCATCATGGTACTGTTCCTGTTTGTAATTATGTTGATGAACCTCAACAAAGAGTCTGAACCTCGTAAGAATGTATGGATGAAACTGGCAGGTGCAATATCAGCAGGTAGTCTGTTGATGATCCTGGTTTCTTTAGTGGGTCAGGCTACAGAAGTAAGTCACAAAACATTAATCATGAAAGATGGTAATATCGGACTGATTAAATCACTCGGAAAAATCTTGTTTACACAATATGTAGTTCCTTTCGAATTAACCAGTATTTTGTTTTTAAGTGCCATGGTTGGTGCCGTAGTAATTGGTAAAAAAGATTAGTGAACTGTATTTATTTTTAATTGATAATTTTTAATTCTTAATTGATATCATGCCTATTCAATATTATATAATTCTTTCCATGGTCATCTTCTGCATCGGTATAGCAGGAGTGCTTACCCGTCGCAATACCATTATCATTTTTATGTGTATCGAGTTAATGCTCAATGCGGTAAACTTGTTATTGGTAGCTTTTTCTAAAATGCATTATGCAGCTTCGCTCAATGCTCCAAACCATGCTACGGTAGGTTCCGAAGGACAGTTATTCGTATTCTTTATAATGGTAGTAGCAGCAGCGGAAGTAAGTGTGGGACTGGCTATCATCGTAATGATGTTCCGTAATACACACTCTGTTGATGCGAACTTCCTCAATAGATTAAAAAATTAATTAAACGATAGTTACAAGATAAAAGACATTTAGCATACAATGAAAACACTCCTGGCCATTATCGTTCTGCTCCCATTCTTAGGATTCCTATTAAACGGTCTCTTCAGAAAGCATGGAACCTACAAATCGGTAGCAAGATTAGCTTGTACTACTATACTTTCTTCTTTTATAGCAAGTGCAATTGTCTTCGGAATGCTTTCCCAGGGCACCACTGCTGAAACGGTGAAGTATTTCGATTTTATCAATACCGATTCTATTAAAATACCGTTCGCATTTCAGATAGATCATTTATCGGCAATGTTTTTATTAATCATTACCGGTATTGGTTTCTTAATTCATCTGTATTCTTCTGCATATATGAAGGATGAAGAACCACAACACTATGCAAGATATTTTGCTTACCTCAATCTTTTCATATTCTCCATGTTATTATTGGTGTTGGGTGCCAATTATATCATCATGTTTATCGGTTGGGAGGGAGTGGGGCTTTGCTCTTATTTGCTAATTGGATTCTGGTTCAAGAACGATAATTTCAACTATGCTGCTAAGAAAGCATTCATCATGAATCGTATTGGTGACCTTGGTTTTCTGTTAGCAATATTCTGGTTAATTGCAAGATTAGGTAATGCAAATTATGCCGATGTTTTTGCAAACGTTCACAACCTTTCTCAAACTGATATTACTGCAATCACTTTATTATTATTTGTAGGAGCAATGGGTAAGAGTGCTCAGATTCCTTTATACACCTGGTTGCCCGATGCAATGGCCGGTCCTACTCCTGTATCTGCATTGATACATGCTGCTACCATGGTTACTGCTGGTATTTACATGATTGCTCGTAGCAACGTATTATACTCTGCTGCCGAGTTTACACAACATATTGTTGTCATCGTTGGTTTAACCACTGCTTTGTTCAGTGCAACCATTGCTATCAAACAAAACGACATTAAAAAAGTATTGGCATACTCTACTGTAAGTCAATTGGGCTATATGTTCTTAGGCCTTGGTGTTGGTGCCTATACAGGTGCAGTATTCCATGTAATGACTCACGCTTTCTTCAAGGCTTTATTATTCCTTGGAGCGGGTTCGGTGATTCATGCCATGCACCACGAACAGGATATCCGTAAAATGGGGGGACTGAAAAAGTATCTTCCTATCACTCACATTACATTCCTTTTGGGTTGTATTGCCATATCGGGTATTCCTCCTTTCAGTGGCTTCTTTTCTAAGGATGAAATACTGGCAGCTGCTTACGAAAAGAATCCTGTTTATTGGGGACTTGGAGTAGCAGGCGCTGCTATGACGGCTTTCTATATGTTCCGTTTATATGCTACTACTTTCTTAGGAAAATTCAGAGGCACACAGGATCAGGAACATCACCTGCACGAAAGCCCTGCCGCTATGACTATTCCTCTAATAGTGCTGGCAGTTTTAAGTGTTATTGGGGGCTTTGTTGGAGTACCGGAAGTATTGGGTGGCAAACATCTTTTAGGAGAATATCTTTCTACCGTTATCATTCCCGAACCACATCATGCACTGGCTCATAATACCGAATATATGTTGATGGGTATTTCTGTTGCTGTGGCTACCATTGCTATCTTATTCGCAGTAAGTCATTACAGCAAAAAGCCTCAGTTGGAAGATGCTACTGGTCTTGGAAAAGTATTGGAGAACAAATGGTATGTTGATGAATTGTACAATACTTTTATCGTAAATCCATTGAATGCACTGGGTGGCTTCTTCAAAAATATTGTAGAGAAATCTGGTATAGATGGTTTTGTAAATGGTATAGGAAGGTTTGTAAATTATCTTTCCCGTCAGATAAGGTTGGTACAGTCAGGTCAGGTAGGTGGTTATATCCTCATGATGGTTGTATCGGTTGTTATAATCCTGTTTATCTGGATTCACGACGGAGAAATTTATAAGTTTCTGGTAACTAAATTATTTTAATTGCTTAAGGCAAATAACTGAATTATGATTCCTGTTTTATTGATATTGTTTCCTTTAGTAAGCGGATTATTGTCGTTCTTTATAAAAGACGAAAAGACTGCTAAAATATGGGCGTCCTTTTCTTCTTTAGCAACGGTTGTTGTGGCATTGATTGCCGCTTTAAGCCCAGCAGATTTATCATTCGATGCTGCCTGGCTTCCTACCTTGGGTAGCCGCTTTAGCCTTGGTATGGATGGCATGTCTAAAATGCTTACCCTGCTTACTGCTATCTCTTTCCCATTGGTGTTCTTCTCTACGTATAAGAATAGTTATACCAACAGTAATTCTTTCTACGGACTACTACTATTAACGCAGGCAGGTCTGATGGGGGTATTCCTTTCTACCGATGCTTTATTGTTCTACTTCTTCTGGGAGCTGGCATTAATTCCGGTGTACTTCTTATGTTCTATCTGGGGTGGCGAAAAAAGAATCGCTGTTACTTTCAAGTTCTTCATTTATACATTCATTGGTTCATTAATGATGCTTGCAGGTATTATATATTTATATACCCAGACGACCGATGCAAGCTTTGCATTAAAGTCTTTCTACAACCTGCATTTATCCATTAGTCAGCAAGCTGTTGGATTCTGGTTATTCTTTGTAGCCTTTGCTATCAAGATGCCTATATTTCCTTTCCATACATGGCAGCCCGATGCTTACGAGCAATCACCTACTGCCGTTACCATGATCCTAAGTGGTGTAATGGTTAAGATGGGTATCTATGCAGTTATTCGCTGGTTAGTACCGGTATTCCCTGCTGCAGTTTCCGAGTATGGCAACCTGGTAATTATCCTGTCAGTTATTGGCATGTTATATGCCTCACTTATCGCTATCCGTCAGGATGATGTAAAGAGATTAATCGCTTATTCTTCTATTGCGCATATCGGCTTAATGTGTGCTGCAATATTTGTGAAAAATAATATCGGTTTGGAAGGTACTATGATACAGATGTTCAATCATGGTATCAATGTTATCGGACTATGGATTGTTGCCGATGCAGTGGAAAAACAAACAGGTACCCGCAAGATCAGTGAGTTGGGTGGATTGGCACAGAAAGCCCCTACATTAGCTATTCTGTTAGTGGTTATGGCTTTAGCAAACATAGCCCTTCCGCTTACCAATGCATTCATCGGAGAGTTCCTGATGTTCAATGGTTTATTCCAGTACAATATGGTCATTGCAGCGGTGGCAGGTGTTAGCATTATACTGGCAGCAGTGTATACGTTGAATATGATTCAAAGAGTGTTCTATGGCAATACGGTAAGTCTTACTGCAAACGCAATGGAGTCAAACGGTTATGTACAAACAACGCTGATAATATTGGTAATAGTAGTAATAGCATTAGGAATATATCCTCAGCCTTTATTACAGTTAACAAAAGGAGTTTTATTACATTAATTGTATTTTCCCTTACTCCCCTTTAGGGGATGGGGGTTAATTTAATAACCTTTCGGGGTATATAGTATAATATATGAACGCAATTATATTTTCGGCTTTAGGTGGAGTAATAATGATGTTTAGCAGCTTCCTGCTTAAAAACAGAAGTTGGTTAAAGTACATTGCTATGATAGTATTGGCAATCGTTTTTGTTGCTAATTATCAGGAGATTTATGGTACCCTCCATTTCAATATTGATACCAAAGGAATGTTCGCATTCACCAAATTTGGTTTGTACTTCAACTCCTTAATTATAATTTCAATATTCTTATACTTTCTGGTAAGTGGTTCTCAGATAGAGAAAGTAGGTAATTATCCTGCGGAATATTTCGCATTGATATTCTTTATTCTCGATGGTGTTTTCATTCTTTCTTCTTACAATTCATTACTTACATTATTCCTCGGTATAGAAATCATGACTATACCATTGTACATTCTAACAGGTGCCGAAAAGAATAACCTGAAAGGAAACGAAGCTTCTCTCAAATACTTTTTAATGGGTACATTCTCTACCGGAATTATGCTTATGGGTATTGCTTTATTATATGGTGCAACAGGTACCTTTAATATCGAAGCAATGAGCAGTTTGTCTTCATTAGGAATTCCATTCTATGGTATCTTAGAACCATTAGGAATGATCTTTATCCTCGTAGCATTCTTATTCAAAGTATCAGCAGCCCCTTTCCATTTCTGGGCACCCGATGTGTACGATGGAGCACCATCAGTATTTACCGGATTAATGGCATCAGTGGTAAAAGCAGCAGGCTTTATTGCCTTTATCCACCTCTTCCAGAATAAGAGTGTCGAGATGGCCGATTCATGGAAAATATTATTGCCATTCTTTATCATCCTTACATTATTGTTTGGTAATATCACTGCAGTATTTCAGCAAAGCGTTAAGCGTATGCTGGCATATTCCAGTATAGCGCAGGCAGGCTTCATGTTGTTTGCTTTATACAATAATAACTTCAGCAAAGAAGGTATCCTCATTTATACCATTGCTTATACGGTAGCTACATTAGGTATATTCTCAAT
>CAIVPM010000447.1 GCA_903907815.1 uncultured Chitinophagaceae bacterium
CAATACTTTTTGAAGCTTTACACCAAATCCTGTAAAACTTGAGTTTACAATAATATTAGATAAGGACAATTTATAAGTATTGGGTACATAATTGTCCCCATAACTTCTTTTGTAATCATATTCCAATCCAAAATTGCCTACATAAAACACAAAATTTGTAGTAGCATTTCTGCAAAAAGTAACAGCAATTGGATAAAATACTATCCCTGTAGTAAACCCTTTTGTTGTTAATAAAGATGAATAGCTTCGGCTATGAGTATAACCTGCATATAAGTTGGTTAATGGTGTAAAATATAATTTATCGGTAATTGGGTAAAACTTTTGATAACTTACATTTGCAGTAATAGTATAGGTGTTAGATGCTGCAGTGTTATCATCATTATAATAAGTATCTGAAATGGCAATTCCATAAGATAATAATCTATTGTTTTTTAACTTACCAATACCAAACCCTACATTAACATAAAAGGAATTTTTATTAATTAAACCAGTAGTCGTATCAAAATTTGTAACATTATGCTTACTTCCTGTAAAATTAAATCCTAAATCAGTTGTTGCAATTCTACTTCCTTCTTTTAACTGTGCATTCAAGCTTTGTCTGGTTATCAATACTACCAATAAAATAAATACTTGTTTCATACTTCAAAACTTTTAATAAATATATATAAATATTAGCTAATTGATAATTTTAATAGGTTGGCTTCCATCACTTTGATTCAAAATTATTCTTTTTATAGGCAGAGTCCCAACTCGGAACATCTTTCAAAATAATCAGAGTGATTCTCGGCACTGCCTGTGGCTGTGCCGTAGTTTATCTAGCTTGTAGCTGAATTCTTTGTTGTTAGTTCTCAAAAAAAGAAACCTGTCTCAGAAGTCACAATTGTCCCTATTTTATTCGCATATCACATTATTACTCTAAAGGTGGGTTTATAGCCCACCTTATTTAAAGTCCTCACGCTCTTTCTCTAAAGGTAGGTGTCCCAACTAACTTATTTTATTTTAATCTTTCCTTAATATGCTCAACATATTGTATTGCTTCCTTACCCTTTCAGGAGTCATTACCTTGTCGTTACGTGTTTCATCCACCTAATTAAAGGTCTCACGCACTTCAGTTACTATTTCATCCTCTCTTTTTAATTATATACTATCCTGTCAAACAATAATAATTGCATCCTTTAAATTAATTCGTTCTTCCTTTAAACGCATATTTCCAAAGGTGGGTGTCTCACCCACCTTATTAAAAGCCTCACTCTCTTCTGCTACTATTTCCTCCGCTCTTTTTAAATATAAACTTCCCTGCCAAACAATAATAGGGACCTCCTTTAAATAAATGTGTTCTTCCACTATTCTCATATTTGCTTTCCACTACGCTTACATTTAATTCCGCTACACACATAATTAAGCTTTTTACATTCAAATTATCATTCCACTACATTCATAATAGTGTCCGTTATTTCAATATGTATAATATTCAGAAACTCAAATCCCTCCGTTACTACTAAAATTCATTTCTTAAAACGCTCCTGTTTATTTTCAATCATCACATTCCATTCCACTACAACAATAATTAAATCCACTACTTAAACACTCAATTACAGTTCTTTAAAAACAAGAATGGCTCCCCTTAACTTAGAAGAATAATTAGAATAATACAATATTTGCTTTATTTGCAACCGCAATAATTAGTAAAACAATAATAATATGTTTAGAACAATTCTATTCACCTGTCTTATCGGGTGCATTTTTGCCCAGTGTTCCTGTTATAAAGAAACAGCTACTACAGTGGTTTCTACTGCTAACAAAGATTCTGTAAGCTACATTACGGGCAAATGGTTCTGGTACAAAACGCTTATACACGATACATCGAGAGGCAGAACAGGTATTGATACTTTTTATAATGATTATAGTACCTACGAATTTAAGAGTAATAATATGGTATACACCTCGGCATACTATAAATCGAATAACAGTACCGATAACGATTCTATGAAGTATTTTATTAAAGCTGGCCGCATAGGTTTTGCAAGATTTACTTCCCTTTCTGATACTGGATGGTATGATATTAAAAACTGCAACAGTAGCAATTTTATGATGTATACCAAATCGGTTTATACCAGTACCAATCCACCTACAGCTGTAGAATACTGGCAGTACTTTGCTAAGTAGGTTGTATGTTTATGGGAGATAGAATACAGGAGTTAGGAGACAGGAGAATACAAATACAAGTAGGAAGTGGAATGCGAAATACCTGTGGTTTTGTGTGCTTAATTAATACCTACTTTTAATTGATTTAATATCAAACTGGTAAAAACTTTGTATTAAGTTAGGTGGATACTCATAGTTCAGTTATTAAGCGATTGAATAATTAAGCAATTCGTCCATATAACCATTCAACTATTTAATCACATAACCATTCAACCATCGAACAATTCAACAATTTAATCCTTAGACCATTTATATTTGCCCCCTATGTCTAAGTCAGTTTCGGAAACTCCGCTCATGCAGCAGCACAAGGCTATTAAACAAAAATATCCTGATGCTATTTTATTGTTTAGAGTGGGCGACTTTTATGAAACATTTGGTCAGGATGCAATACTGGCATCGGGCGTATTGGGCATTACACTTACCAAAAGAAATAATGGATCGGCCAGTAGCAGCGAGCTGGCAGGATTTCCGCATCATGCACTGGATACCTATTTACATAAGCTGGTAAAAGCTGGATACCGTGTAGCTATCTGCGATCAGCTGGAAGACCCTAAGATGGTAAAGGGGATTGTGAAAAGAGGGGTGACAGAACTGGTAACGCCGGGTATTGCTACCAACGATAAACTACTGGAACATAACAGTAATAATTTCCTTGCTGCTGTGCATATTGACGAGGAGAAAATGGGTGTTGCCTTTCTGGATATATCTACCGGAGAATTTTTTGTAGCAGAAGGCAATGCAGATTATATAGATAAACTATTGCAGAGTCTTAAGCCTGCCGAAGTAATATTTCAGCGTAGTAATCAGAAGTATTTTAAAGATACTTTTGGCAATAAGTTTTATACCTACACGCTGGAGTCCTGGATATTTGAAGAAGCCTTTGCTACGGAAATGTTGCTGAAACATTTTCAGACCCATTCGCTTAAAGGCTATGGGGTAGAGGCCATGCATGCAGGTATAATAGCTGCAGGTGCTGTGCTACATTATCTGAAAGAAACCGAGCATCCCAATCTGCAACATATAACGGCTGTACAAAGAATAGAAAGGGAAGACTTTCTTTGGATGGATAGATTTACTATCCGTAATCTGGAGATTATCAATAGCGGTAGCGAGCAAGGCAATAACCTGTTGAAGGTGTTGGATAATACCGTTAGCCCAATGGGTGCCCGTTTGCTGAAACGCTGGATACTAATGCCTTTGAAGGATATTCATAAAATAAACGAACGGCTGAATGCAGTGGAGTTCTTTATTAAAAATACCGAGGCTCGTCAGCAGATTGTAGCAGCAATAAAACATTGTGGTGATGTAGAAAGACTGGTGAGTAAGCTGCCAATGAAGAAGATAAATCCACGCGAAGTATTGCAACTTGCCAAGGGATTGCAGCAAGTGGATATTATGAAAAACCTCTGTGCTTCGCTGGATAATGATTATATAAAAAGACTGGGAGATAGCTTAAATGGTTGTCACCTGATAGCCGAAAAAATCATTAATGAAATAAATGAGAATCCACCTATTGCTACTAACAAAGGCAGTGTAATAAAGGAGGGGGTAAATGCAGAGCTGGATGAACTAAGAAAGATTGCAAGCGGTGGTAAAGATTATCTGTTGCAGATACAACAGAACGAATCTGCAGCTACCGGAATATCCAGTTTAAAGATTGGTTTTAATAATGTGTTTGGCTATTTTTTAGAAGTAACCAATCTGCATAAAAGTAAGGTGCCCGAGAACTGGATACGCAAGCAAACCCTTGCCAATGCGGAAAGATATATAACCCCCGAGCTGAAAGTATATGAGGAAAAGATAACGGGTGCTGAAGATAAAATACTTACGCTGGAGAATAGTTTGTACGATCATTTGCTGGTGGCTTTGCAGGATTATATAGCCCCTATACAAGTGAATGGTAACATAATGGCGATACTGGATTGCATTAGCTGTTTTGCAGATAATGCTTATAAATTCAAGTATAAGAAACCAACATTACATGAGGGATATGAGCTGGATATTAAAGCAGCAAGACATCCGGTAATAGAGCGTAATCTGGAAGTGGGAGAGCAATATATATCCAATGATATTTATCTGGATCCTTTAAGTCAGCAGGTGATAATTCTTACTGGTCCTAATATGAGCGGTAAGAGCGCATTGCTTCGTCAGACAGCATTGATAACCCTGATGGCTCATATAGGAAGTTTTGTATCGGCCGATGATGCACAGATTCCATTGACCGATAAAATATTTACAAGGGTAGGAGCCAGCGATAACCTGAGTGGTGGGGAAAGTACTTTCATGGTAGAGATGAATGAAACGGCTTCTATTATCAATAATATATCGAATAGAAGTCTGATACTATTAGATGAAATAGGAAGGGGTACTTCTACCTATGATGGTATATCTATTGCCTGGAGTATAGTGGAACATTTGTATCAATCGCCTTGCAAGCCAAAGACTTTATTTGCTACCCATTACCATGAATTAAACGAACTGGAGGAACAGTTTGATACTGTTAAGAATTATCATATTACCAATAAAGAAGTAGGCAATAAAATCATCTTCTTACGTAAGCTGGCAGCTGGAGGAAGTACGCACAGCTTTGGTATTCATGTAGCTAAAATGGCGGGTATGCCACCAAGCCTGATAAACAGGGCGAATGAAATATTGAAACAACTGGAAGATAGCAGAAGTAGTAATACCGATGCTAAGGAAGTATTGAGTAATCAGCATAAAAATGCAAATTCTCCTAAAATACAGTTATCCATTTTTGATGCCCATACAGAAACCTTTCAGCATATTCGTCAGGCACTTACCGAGCTGGATATAAACAGGCTTACACCGGTAGAAGCATTGATGAAGCTGAATGAAATAAAGGGGATGATAAAGTAATGCTTGGGGAGATAGGAGGGAGGAGATAGGAGTCAGGAGAATACAAAAACTAAAGACTGAAAACTAAAGAATACATTACAAAACATAAAACCATAGAACAATCAATCAATTTAACCATTAAACAATTCAACTCATTATTTACAGTACTTATTCAAGGAGTCTTGAGCAGGGGTAATTCCCAGTTGTAAAGCGGTTTTCCAATCAGTGCAAGCATTAGATATTTTACCAGCTTTTTGTTCTACAATAGCTCTTGCAAAATAGGCTTCTTTATCATTGCTGTTTTCTTTAATGATGTTATACCAATTATATTTTAATGTCCGCCCACAATTAATATTAAGTTTTAACGTTTAAGATTCGTACAATAATTTATACAATGCCTGCGTTAAAAAA
>CAIVPM010000448.1 GCA_903907815.1 uncultured Chitinophagaceae bacterium
GTTTATGAGCCATTCCTTATTCAGGAAGGGTTCTTACAACGTACTCCCAGAGGAAGAGAGGTAACTTTAAAGGCTTATCAACACTTAGATAAGAACCCTCCTGGACATGCATTGCAGAATAATTTGTTTAGCTAGGGAAATACTAGTTTGCTTTTCTTTTTAGTTTTAGTGGGAAAATACAAAGGTCCGAAAACGATTTACTATTTTAATTTTTTTATGTGTAAACTTTAATAAGGATTATATTGCTAGGAAACTTACTTTTGCGATTCCCGAAGCAGAAAAATGCATTTAAATTAGGAATATGGTATTATTAGATAATATAACTAGTGTTAGTTCGTCTGCGGATTACTTACCAATCGGTATCCAGTTAATTTTTGCAGCTGGCTTTGTTGCGTTTATGATTGCCTTTTCGGCATGGGTGGGTCCAAAAAGAAAGACTTCCGACAAACTTCAAACGTTTACAAGTGGTATACCTTCTCATGGCGATGCACGTCATCCAATGGCTATCAAGTACTTTCTGGTAGCAATTCTCTTTGTTCTATTCGATGTGGAAGTAATATTTTTCTATCCTTATGCGGTTAATTTTCAGGATTTTGCTGCAGATATAACTATGAAATGGCATACGTTTTATGCAGTGTTAATGTTTGTAGGTTGTTTCCTGGTAGGCTTTATTTATATTATTAAGAAGGGAGCCCTTAAATGGGAAGATTAGATTAATTAGCAGATTAGCTAATATGATAAAATGATAATAAACAAACACCGTTTCATTATCAAATTATCTGATTATTAAATTATCAAATTAAAAATATGCGTCCTGTACGTTTTAATATTCATCCAAAAGAAGCAAAGGTTGCAGATGCAATCGGATTTGCTGAAGCTCCTCCGGGATTCAGTGGAGATGGCTTTTTTACTACCAAGTTGAGCGATGTGGTAGGGTTGGCTCGTAAGAATTCTATCTGGCCTTTACCTTTTGCTACTTCTTGTTGTGGTATCGAATTCATGGCTACCATGGCAAGTCATTACGACTTAGCACGTTTTGGTGCTGAACGTGTTGGTTTCTCCCCTCGTCAGTGCGATTTATTGATGGTAATGGGAACGATTGCTAAAAAAATGGGCCCTGTTGTTAAGCAAGTGTACCTGCAAATGGCAGAACCTAGATGGGTAATTGCTGTTGGTGCCTGTGCAAGTAGCGGTGGAATATTTGATACTTATAGTGTATTACAAGGTATCGATCAGATTATTCCGGTCGATGTTTATGTTCCAGGTTGTCCTCCAAGACCAGAAGCTATCATTGACGGATTTATGAAGATCCAGGATTTAATAGGTCAGGAAAGTGTTCGTCGTAGAAATACTGCGCAGTATCAGTCCCTGATGGATGGCTATAGTATACAGTAGTTTAATTAATAATTAAAAATTAAGAATTAAGAATGTAGTATTACTTCTCAATTTTTACTTTTTACTTTTTACTTTGAAAATATGAGTTTAAGTGTTGATACAATAAAACAAAAGTTAACAGACAAATTTGGCGATCAGGTCTTTGGATTTGATGAGCCTTATGAAATGTTCACTTTTGAAGCACCTAAAGAAAATAATCTGAAGGTATTACAGTTTTTATACGATGATGAAGAATTGAAGTTTCAATTTCTGACTGATTTGTGCGCAGTTCATTATCCTGAAAATGTAGGTAAAGAACTAACTGTAGTTTACCACCTTCATAATCTGGTAGACAATGTTAGAATCCGTTTCAAGGTTTCTACCGATGTCAAGACTCCCGATGTTTTTACTGCCTGTAAATTGTTCTCTTCTGCCAACTGGATGGAAAGAGAAACCTACGATTTCTTTGGCGTAAACTTCGTAGGTCATCCAAACTTAAAAAGAATATTAAATGTTGATGAGATGGATTATTTCCCTTTAAGAAAGGAATTTCCATTGGAAGATCAAACAAGAATAGATAAGGACGATGAAATGTTTGGTAGAGGAGGAAGTATTAAATAAATTGATGTAAAACCCAATAGGGACATGCAAGACACACAACAACATCACATATTACCAAAAGGATCTATAGAAAAGGAAACAACTACCTTAAATCTTGGACCTACACACCCTGCTACACATGGTGTGTTTCAGAATATTCTGGAATTGGATGGAGAGAAAATTGTATCTACAGAACAGACTGTTGGATATATTCACAGAGCATTCGAAAAGCTGGCTGAACGAAGACCCTTATATCAGATTACACCTATTACAGATCGTTTAAACTATTGTAGTAGTCCCCTGAATAATATGGGCTGGCACCTTACCTGTGAAAAATTATTAAAGGTAAAAACACCTAAACGTGTTGATTATCTTAGAATAATTATCATGGAACTGGCTCGTATTTCCGATCACCTTATTTGTAATTCAATTGTAGGGGTTGATGCCGGTGCATATACAGGATTTTTGTATATAATGCAGTTTAGAGAATTAATTTACGAAATATATGAAGAAGTATGTGGGTCCCGCCTTACTACTAATATTGGGCGTATTGGCGGCTTTGAAAGGAATTTCACAGATACAGCGTTTACGAAACTCGAGAAATTCTTAAGAGAATATCCTAAGGGATTAAAAGAGTTTGAAGGACTGTTGCAGAGAAATAGAATTTTTATGGACAGACTTCAAGGCACAGGTGCAATTAGCGCAGAACGTGCTTTGAATTATGGGTTTACTGGTCCTAATTTAAGAGCGTCTGGTGTAGACTATGATGTTCGTGTTCATTCCCCTTATAGTAGCTACGAAGAATTTGATTTTAAAGTTCCAGTAGGTACTACAGGTGACAACTACGATCGCTTCTTGGTTCGTGGTGAAGAAATGTGGCAGAGCTTAAGTATTATACAACAAGCCTATAATAAGATACAGTCATTGAAGGGAGCTGAGGCAGATGTTTATCATGCTGATGTTCCTGCATACTATCTTCCTGAAAAGAAAGATGTTTACACCAAGATGGAAGCGCTTATTTGGCACTTCAAAATCATCATGGGAGAAACAGAGATTCCTAAAGGAGAAGTATACAATAGTATCGAAGCTGCCAATGGTGAGCTTGGATTCTACTTTGTCAGCGATGGTGGAAGAACACCATACAGGCTGCATTTCAGAAGACCATGTTTTATTTACTATCAGGCATTTCCTGAATTAGTAGAAGGAGGAATGTTGAGCGATGCAGTAATGACCATGAGTAGCTTGAACCTGATTGCAGGGGAGCTGGATGCGTAAGTTGAAAATGATTTAATTATAGAAACAATTATATAGATGAGCATTAAATTTAATGATACACAAATGGCGGAGTTTAAACGACTGGTAGATCGTTATCCGCAGGAATATCAAAAAAGTGCTTTGATTCCTGCCCTTCATCTGGCTCAGGAAAGTTTTGGTGGCTGGTTAAGCTCCGAAACTATGGATTATGTTGCTGAACTTTTAAGCATCAAACCTATCGAAGTTTACGAGGTAGCTACATTCTATAGCATGTTCAATTTAAAACCTGTTGGCAAGTATTTATTCGAGGTTTGTCATACAGGTCCTTGTATGGTTTCTGGAAGCGATAATATTGTACAATATATTCAGGAAAAGCTTTCTATCAAACCTGGAGAAACAACTGCAGATGGATTATTTACCCTTAAAACAGTTGAATGTCTTGGAGCTTGTGGCTATGCACCTATGATGCAGTTAGGAAAACATTATCGCGAACATCTTACCAAAGAAAAAGTGGACGCTATTGTGGAAGAGTGTAGGAAAAATGCAGCTATCAATAATTAATATATGAAGAAGATAATCTACATATTATTTACTTTAGTTTTCGGTCTTGGAATTGCGAATGCACAGACTAAAACTGAAGCAGAAGTGACTGCTAAAGTGCAGGCTATTCACAAGGCTATTTTTGTAGATAAAGACAGTGCTGCTCTGGAGCAATTATTGGCAAAAGAAATTACTTACGGACATTCAGGAGCTAAGTTAACCAACCGTAAGCAAACCATACAGGATGTTGGTCATAATAAATCAACATACAGCGATATTGAAATTAAAGATATCTCGTTGGTGGTAAATGGAAATACAGTAGTAAGTCGATATATTTTAACAGGTACAGAAACAAAAGAAGATGGTAAGGCGGTTCATCTTAATTTAAATATTATGATGGTCTGGGTGAAGGAAAAAGGGCAATGGAAAATGATGGCTCGACAAGCTACTAAACTATCATAATTTAATAACAAAAACTATTAGTCAATAGACTATTGACAACAGTATATGGGAGTAAAGTTATTATTAGAAAACGCACACATTGAAGGCATAAGGTTTTATGAAACCTATAGAAAACACGGCGGCTACCGCAGTGTAGAAAAGGCAATTAAAACAATGTCAACCGATGAAGTTGTAGAAGAGGTTAAAAAAAGTGGACTTCGTGGTAGAGGTGGTGCAGGTTTTCCTGCTGGTATGAAATGGAGTTTCATAGCAAAACCCGAAGGCGTTCCTCGTCACCTGGTATGTAATGCCGATGAGAGCGAACCTGGTACTTTCAAAGATAGATACCTGATGGAGTTTCTTCCACACCTGTTAATCGAAGGATTGATTGTTTCTTCTTTTGCTTTAGGTAGCCACGATACATACATCTATATAAGAGGAGAGTATGCCTGGATAGTGGATATTCTGGAACAAGCTATCACCGAAGCTAAAAATAATGGTTGGCTAGGTAAGAATATTCTGGGATCAGGTTTCGATTGTGAAATTCACGTTCAGCGTGGTGCTGGTGCATATATATGTGGAGAAGAAACTGCCCTAATTGAATCTCTGGAAGGTAAAAGAGGTAATCCAAGAATTAAACCACCATTCCCTGCCGTAAAAGGATTATGGGGTCGACCAACCGTGGTTAACAACGTAGAAACTTTAGCAGCTGTTGTACCTATTATCAATATGGGGGGTGAAGAGTATGCTAAGATTGGTGTAGGTCGTTCTACTGGTACTAAATTAATTTCTGCCTGTGGTAATCTTCGTAAACCTGGAGTGTACGAAATAGATATGACTATCAGTGTAGAAGACTTTATATATAGCGATGAATACTGTGGAGGTATCGCTAATGGGAAGAAATTAAAAGCTTGTATTCCTGGAGGTTCTTCTGTGCCAATTCTTCCTGCAAACTTATTGCTGAACACAGCAAAAGGGGAGAAGAGAATCATGAACTACGAAGGATTATCTGATGGAGGATTTGCTACAGGTAGTATGTTGGGTAGTGGAGGATTTATCGTGTTGGATGAAGATCAATGTGTAGTTAAAAATACCTTGACTTTGGCAAGATTTTATCGCCATGAAAGCTGTGGACAATGCTCTCCTTGTAGAGAAGGTACTGGCTGGATGGAAAAAATATTACACAATATAGAACATGGTAAAGGAAAGATGAGCGACATCGATTTACTATGGGATATTCAAAGTAAAATAGAAGGAAATACAATCTGTCCATTAGGCGACGCTGCTGCATGGCCTATAGCGGCTGCTATTCGTCACTTCAGAGATGAATTTGAATGGCATGTATTGAATCCGGAAGAATCACAAAAAAGAAATTATGGATTGGCACATTATGCAGACAAAATTCATGTGCCTGTAACAGCTTAATATTATAAATGCAGAAGATAACCAACATAGAAATTAAGAATTTTAAATCTATACGGCAAGCCGGAATAAAAGACTGCCGCAGGATTAACGTTTTTATTGGTTACCCTAATGTAGGAAAGAGTAATATATTGGAGGCTTTAAGCGGGTTAGTCTATGAACATTCTGATTATCCTAATTTAAAAGATTTATGTAGATATAAAAATGGCAGAGAATTATTTTTTAATGGGAATGTTGAAGAGAAAGCAGAAGTAATATTAAACAATCATTTCAATCTTTTTTATCGTTACTACTCAACTGATAAAATTAAAATAAAACTAAATGAGTATAATGGGAAAGAACTAGTATCAATTAAAGTTGAAGACATAGATATTGATGAAGCATTAAAAAGTTCTCATTTTGGATTAGAAAGTATTGAAGGTGTTCCTCAATATTATCCTTCTCCAATTAAGACAGGGGATAATATTGTATTTAATTTAAAAAAGTATTTTTTTGATAAGCATGTAATTGGTATAAGAAATAATAATAATTCTTCTTCATTAAATATACAGA
>CAIVPM010000449.1 GCA_903907815.1 uncultured Chitinophagaceae bacterium
AAAGATTGGAATGATAGCGGGGGCCAAAGGCCTGCCCAAAAGAAAATAATTAGTCGCTTAACAAGTTTCTGCGAAAGAATTTTCGTGTACAGCCTCACTTAAAAAATTGGGCAACACTTTACTATAGGTAAAACGAATTTTATCGGGATCCTGCAATTGTTCAATCAT
Organism: uncultured Chitinophagaceae bacterium; assembly: GCA_903907815.1. GTDB lineage: Bacteria > Bacteroidota > Bacteroidia > Chitinophagales > Chitinophagaceae > CANFLJ01. The sequence goes on from CAIVPM010000449.1 coordinate 169, forward strand.
GCTTTTCCACTTGGCTTCGCCATGATTGTCTATTACATTTTTCTTTTTATCCTCCCTTTGCAGGTACATACTCATCCCTATAGCATCGGCCTCGGGATGGAACTGTGTGCCAATCATAAATTCATTGAAACGGATAGCCATCACAGCACGCTCGTAAGGAACATGAGAACGCTCTTTTTCTATAGCAAGAATAGATGCGCCCAAAGCCCTTAACTGGGTATGATTGGGCTCTATTACCTGGTAATCTCTGCTATCAACGGCATAGAAAGGATCTTTAAGTTCATCGAAAACCACCTCGCCATTACCATTGTCTATACGGTGAATTGGGAATACGCCGAAAGAAGTAGACTTACGTTTGCATACCGTAGCTACTTTAAAATACCGGCAGGCCAACTGGAAACTATGGCAGATAAAGAAGACATACTTTTTGCAGGTATTACTGCCATTCCATTGATTAATAGCAGCAAGCCAGTTCATATATTTATTATCCCATTCAGTACCTTCGGAATCCAGCGGAGAACCGGGCCCACCACTCGAAATAAATACATCGTAATCATTTATTTCAGGGTACTGTAATTGTTGTCGTACCTCGAATATTTTGTATTCAATAGTATACCCATTATTTTTTCCCCAGTTGAGGATAATATCATTGATACAGCGCATTCCCTGATTCTCGAAACCTTCGTATAAATCAAGAATAGCAATGCGTAATATAGGATCACTCTTTAAGTGCATTATTCAATCTGTTCTTTTAGTATAATAATATTAACTAAGGTAGCTTAAATTCGTTTTAGGAGATAAAGCCAACAGTGTTTCATACATCAGATGTATGGTCTGCTCAATATCCGATTTATGAACCATTTCAACGGTTGTATGCATGTAGCGTAAAGGCAGTGAAATAAGTACAGAAGGACAACCATCGTTTGAGTATGCAAAGCTATCAGTATCGGTACCTGTGCTGCGACTTACAGTACGCATTTGAAGATTGATTTTTTGTTTCTCTGCTACATCCTGTACAAACTGTAAAAGCTTGTTGTGAACAGCAGGTCCGTAGCAAGGAGAAGGTCCTTTTCCACAAGCAACATCGCCTTCGATATTCTTATTAATCATAGGCGTTTGTGTATCGTGGGTAACGTCGGTAATAATAGCAATGTCTGGTTTAATTCTACGTGCAATCATCTCAGCACCACGAAGACCAATCTCTTCCTGTACTGCATTTACAATGTATAAACCAAAAGGAAGTTTCTTTTTATTTTCTTTCAGTAAACGAGCTACTTCAGCAATCATGAATCCACCAATACGGTTATCGAAAGCACGACCGATTAAATAATCATAAGCCAGTTCGTCGTAGCCTTCTTCGTAGGTTACAACAGAGCCAATGTGAATGCCTAAGTCTTCTACTTCTTTCTTGGTTCTTGCACCACAATCAAGGAATAGGTTATCTGTTTTTGGAGCCGGTTCTTTTTGTTCCGGATTACTCATACGGGTATGAATAGCAGGCCAGCCAAAGACTGCCTTTACTGATCCTTTTTTGCCATGAATTAAAACACGTTTAGCAGGTGCAATCTGATGATCTACACCACCATTACGTTTTAGGTATATTAATCCCTGATCGGTAATATAATTTACAAACCAGCTAATTTCATCTACGTGTGCTTCTATAACCACTTTAAATGGATGCGTTGGATTTATTACACCAACTGCAGTTCCATAAGGATCCATAAACTGCGTATCTACATAAGGCTTTAAATAATCGATCCAAAGCTTTTGTCCGCCTATTTCAAAACCTACAGGAGAAGGTGTATTGATATAGTTTCTTAGGAAAGCATAAGAAGCATCGGTAAGAATACTTTTCTTTTTAGGAGCAGCTTTCGATTTTTTAGCTTTTGCCATGATATGTTATTTTAATTCTTGTTCTTAAATATTAGTAGTAAACACCATCTGTGCTATGTTGCAAAATAAAGAGAATTGATAATTAAGGATAAAATTAATATTATTAGTGGAACAAAAAGTGGGGATAAGCTAAGTTTTGCACTTCATTATTTTAGGTATTGAGTTGGGGATTAATTCTTTATAAATCGGATTAAATAGTAGCTTTGCCAAAATTTAAGTTATGCCATCATTTGATATTGCCAGCAAAGTTGATTTGCAAACCCTTGATAATGCAATCAATACGGTAAAGAAAGAAATAGATAACAGATTTGATTTCAAGGGGTCGCATGTTAAGATTGATCTGGACAAAAAGGATTATAAAATCTCCTTAGAAGTAGAAAGTGAAATGAAGATGAAGCAGGTAATAGATGTTATTATCAGCCGGTCGATGAAGCAGGGAATTGAGGCATCTGCCTTTGATTTTGATAAGGATGCTTACCCAAGTGGAAAGTTTGTAAGGAAAGAAGTGAGTGTAAAAAACGGCTTGAAGCAGGAAGATGCTAAAAAGATTGTCAAAACGATTAAGGATTGTGGATTAAAGGTTCAGCCTGCTATTATGGACAATATTATCAGGGTTACAGCTAAAAAGATTGATGATTTGCAGGATGTAATTGCTTTATGTAGGACGTCTAACTTTGGTTTGCCGCTGCAATATGACAATATGAAAAGCTAAAGAAGGATAATTTTTGGCATTTTAGCTTTACACTCCTATATTTGCAGCCCAAATAAATATAACTGTACGGCTAAAATCGTACAACCTTCAAAATTGAAATTATGAAACAAGGTATCCATCCAACAAATTACAGATTTGTAATTTTTAAAGACATGAGTAACGGACATTGCTTTTTGAGCCGTTCTACTACAGCTTCTAAAGACACTCAAACCTGGGAAGATGGTAATGAGTATCCATTGGTAAAGCTGGAAATTTCTAATACGTCTCACCCTTTCTACACTGGTAAAAACACCATCGTAGATACTGCAGGACGTATTGATAAATTCAAAAGACGTTACGAAAAGAAAAAATAATTTTCTTATAAGTATTTTTAAAAGGCCCAACATTGTTGGGCTTTTTAGTGTCATAAACTGATTCACTATGAAATTGGATATTCTTGCTTTTGGAGCTCACCCCGATGATGTAGAACTGGCTTGTGCCGGTACCTTAATGAAAAGTATTGATGAAGGAAAGAAAGTAGGTATAATAGACCTAACAAGAGGAGAATTGGGTACTCGTGGAAGTGCGGCGATAAGAACTGCTGAATCGACTGCTGCTGCTAAAGTGATGGGGGTTCATTTAAGAGAGAATCTGGACCTTAAAGATGCATTCTTTTTACATGATGAAGAGTCTATTAAAATGATCATCACGGTTATCAGAAAGTATCAACCTACCATTGTATTGTGCAATGCCCCTGTTGACAGGCATCCAGATCACGGGAAATCGGCTAAGCTAATTGCAGACGCTGCTTTTCTTTCGGGATTAAGGAAAGTAGAAACTTCCATTGGCGAGGAGCCTCAAGAAGCCTGGAGACCTTCTTATGTATTAAATTATTTACAGGATCAATATCTTCAGCCAACATTTGTGGTAGATGTATCTGGATATCAGGATAGAAAGGTAGAAGCTATAATGTGTTATAAGTCACAGTTTTTTAATCCTGATGCTAATGAACCTCAAACCTATATTTCCAGCTCTATTTTCTTAGATGCTTTAAAAGGTAAAGAAACCAGTTTTGGTAAACAAGTAGGTGTAGCCTATGCTGAAGGCTTTATTTCGCAAAAAATAATGGCTATAGAAACTTTGGATTCCTTGGTAACGAATCCAACCTAGTAATTACTAGAGCCCTGCTACGAAAATAGCTTTAGCTATAATCATTACTAATATCCCAATAAGGTTAATAGCTGAAATAACTAAGGGTATAATATTTAAAGAGTACTTATCAGAAATAATATATTCTCTGATAGATAACATTAAATTTCTGGTAGAAAGATAACCAGCATAAAGCACTAGAGCAAAGAAAATTACTATATAAGCAATTTGATTAATAGATATTTCAGCATTCTCGCCAAGTTTACTTTTACTTAGCTTAGTACTGAACTGATAACCAAAAATTAACGAAATTATTAAACAAAATATAGTTGTCTTTAAAATTCGTTTAAATT